>JACPVD010000204.1 GCA_016191895.1 Chloroflexota bacterium
ATTCCCAATTCCGCGTTGATGATAGCCGCCCTGTCGAAATATTCGAGTGATTGCTCGAAAAGTTGGGCTTGAATTTCCTTGTTGGGGCTATCGAACGCGAGGCGGCGGTAATTGGCCCCGGCGCGAACGTGCAGGAACGTGAGGTTGGGGGCGATGAGGATCGCCCGGTCATAGGCTTCGATGGCAAGCGCGTACTCGCCAAACGACTCGAGCACATACGCATGGACGCGATGCACATCCATCAGGGATGAATCCTGCGCCAGCGCCTGTTCGATGACCTGTTGCGCCTGAGTCCATTTCTGTTGGTCGACGAGAATCTCGGCATAAAAAGCCATGGCGCGGACGTTGGTATTATCCAATTGCAGGGCGCGGACGGCGGCGCCATCGGCCTTGGTGAGCAGTTTTTGCACTTCCCTTTCGTCGCCAAGGAGGAGGATGTTGGCGTTCCAGTCCAGCACAAAGGAATATACCGATTGCACATAACTGTCATCGGGCGCAAGCGCAACCGCTTTCTCGGCAGATTCAAGGGCTTCGACAAGACGAATCTTTGTATCCGAGTCGCTGACGAGCATGGCCGATGAATAGGTTTGAATGCGGGCGAGGTCGGCCAGGATTTTGGCGTTGGTCGGGTCCACATTCGACGCTTCCTTGTACGCTGTGATGGCGGCTTCGAGTTCGCCTGCCGTAAATTGAGCCTCGCCTTCGAGCGCATAGGAAGAGGCAAGGCGCGTGGGCGTGGGCGTGGGTTCAAATAACGGCTTGATCTCGCCGCTTCGCACCGAGCGAATCAGCCATATCCCTCCTAGAATCAGGATGACCCAGAAGAACAGGCGATAGACATTGACTTCTTTTCGTTGTCGGAAGATGTCGCGCTTTTTGTAAATGTTCATGGCGTGGGGGTGGAAGATTCCGTTGGAACAGGAGCAGTTGCGGTCGCAGTCGGAAGCGGGATGGGCGCCTGCTCCAGGTTCAATTCACAGCGGCTGATGATCGCGTTCGCGTTTTCCACGGCAAGTTCGTTGGCGGGGATGCGTTCGAGGATCATCCGCGCAATATCCAGCGCGGGACTGCATTTATTTGTTTTTGCAAGCGCAAGACCGTACATGTAATAGTATTCGGCCACGCGGATGTTATCGGGCGTGAGTGGGATGGTTTCGATCTGTTCGCCTTCGTCGGTGAATCCGCCGTTGACCATATAACCGAATTCCACGATGGATTCTGTCCAATACGAATTTTGATAATACATCGAGCCGAGATTCCCGCGCAGGTTTGGGTCGCTGGGATCGTTCGTGACGGCCTGTTCCGCGTATTGCATGGCTTTACCGAATTCGCCGCGTGTGGCGTACGTGCGCGAGATCAGGTAATCGGGCATGGGGTCTTCGGGGTTGAGCGCGTCGGCGTTGGAAAAGGCAGTGATGGCGTCTTCATAACTTCCGAGGGCGCGATAGTTGCGACCTTGCGAAAGATACAGGTCGGCGATCTTGGGATTCATGTCGATGGCGAGTTGGTATTCGCGAATGGCTTCCTCGTAGTTGCCTGTGGCTTCGAGGATGTACCCGCGCGCGCGATGGGTTTCGAGCGCGTTCGGCGCAAGGGCGACCGCCACCTTCGATTCTTCGATGGCCTTGTCGATCACGTCGAACGATCCCGAATCGACCAGGATTTCGACGTAATAGGCGTGGGCGTAGGCGTTGTTGGGGTCGAGCGTCAGCGCGCGTTCGATGCTGTTGCCCGCTTCGATGTAATTGCCCTGCGCCCCCATGGCCCAGCCAAGAACGGCGTGCGCCATGGAATTGTCGTTGTTGAGCAAAATGGCGCTTTCGGCGCTCACCTGCGCCTCTTCATACTGCCCGGCGAAGACTTGTGTTTGCGCGAGTTCCACGTATACAGATGGGTCGTTGGGATTCGAGAGGATCGCCTGCTGATACGATGCAATGGCCGGAATCAATTTGCCCTGCTGAAAATATTCCCGTGCCTCGGTGACGAACGACTCCGGCGCGCGGGTTGGGGTGGGCGTGGGCACGAACGGTGAAGGCTGCGTGGCGATAACGTATCGATTTACATACGAGCCGCCCAAAACCAGCAGGCAAAGCAAAATAATGCGAAACCAGTTCGGGCGGGTTCGCCGGCGGTTCATACTCCATTTACTTCCTTTTAGATACATGCAGTCATATTACCATTTTCGTCAAATCACAGTCAAGCGGGGGCATCGGCATTTTCTCATTTGCCTCTAACTTAATGGCTACTGACGAAAGGGAAATTTTGATGTATCATAACGGCCATGCAGAAACGATATTCCATGATTGGCGGCGCGATTGCCGCGCTTCTCCTTGCGGCTTTTTTTGTTATCCGGGGTTTCCTGGGGAAATCAACCGAATTTCAAAGTCAAAACGTTGCCAGGATCGCCTTGTGCGACGATAGCGACGAAGACTTGTGTGTTATCTCCTTCGGCAAAAACGGCGCCGACGGCATGGTGATCGCCTTCCAACTGCCCCGGGCCGATTACCCGGCCTTTCAGGCGATTGCGACCAACAAAGGCGTGGAAAACATCTACCCATGCGAGGCCGTGGCATCGGCCCCCATGATCGTCTATTGCACCGGGGCCGCCACCCCGCTGGGTGAATCGCTTGCGATCGAAATCCGTGCCATCGAAGGCAATATTCTGATTGCGCGAGGCGATTTCACATTGATGGCGCTGATGGTCGCATCCTCGTCTTCCTCTTTCAATGCTGTTATCGCGGCGGATGAAAAAATCATAGCGCCCACCCCAACGCCCGGCGCAGGCTACCCCAACCCGTAGCGCCCGTTCGTGAATAACGACCTGTTCGCCAACAGTTTGTATGTGATCAGGCAGAATTGGGGGCTTGTCCTTTTCCTGCTGGCCTTTATATTCTGGGGGACATTGCTGGTCTTTGCCTTCCTAAAAAAAACAGCCCCTCGACAATTCTCCGATTCTGAATTGATCGCGCTGGCCCTGGGCGGCTGGCCCCTGCCAGCGCTGTTGGTTTCTCTCCTCATAATTTTCCTCCGTATCGTTCTTCCTTACACGCCCGCCTTAATCCTTGCGCTGGCGGTTGCGCTTGCAGGCGCGGGCTGGGCAATTCGCGTTGTATGGAGAAAAATCACCTTTGCCTTTCTCCCTCCCGTTCTGTTTTTTTTAGTTTTCGTTTTTCTGCGCCTCGGCTTTGCCGCTGAAACCATCCTGCCCTCCTATTTCGACTCCGCTGAACATTACCGCATCATCCAGGTTATTCTCGATTCCCAGCGCGGAATAAACTTCGCATGGCCTACCAACGCCTATTACCATCTTGGCTATCATTTCATTATTGCCGCCATTAACTTAATCACCCGCGCCGCCGTCGGCCAGACGATGTTGTTATTCGGGCAGATTGTATTGGCGGCGATTCCCATGCCTTTATGGTTTTTGATTCATCGCGCAACCGAATCAAAGACCGCCGCCATCTTCGGCGTGATCCTTGCCGCGTTTGGCTGGTTCATGCCGGCGCACGCGGTCAACTGGGGGAAGTACCCCGCGTTATTGAGTCTGCTTTTGATTCAATTCACGCTGGGAGTGCTGGCATTGAAACATCGCGGGCTGTTGGTTTTGTCTGCCATCGTTTCGATTTTCATTCATACGCGCGCCGCGATTCTGTTTGGCGCTTGCGGCGCGGCATGGATCGCCTCCGACTTGTGGATGCGCCAGCCATCCATGCGGCGCGTCATGCTCGCGGCGTTGACGCTGGCAATGCTCGCGACGCTGACCCTGTATATCGGAGGGAACCCGATTCTCGATCCGATTTTGAAGCCGTATTGGATATGGATCACGCTTCTCACTGGACTGCTGGCTGGTTCCGTTTCCCCATCCTTTCCGCGGCTGACGTTTTTTCCCGTCGCCGTAATGCTCTTTATGTTGATCGGGTTGTTCATCCCCGCCACCTCCAACCTGACCCTGCTCGACAGGCCGCTTGTGGAGATAACGTTGTTTTTGCCGCTGGCCTTCCTCGGCGGACTCGGCGCGACCCGCCTTCCAAAGTTTGCAGTGATCGCGCTTGCGGTTGTGATCGTCGCCCACGCCGCGCTAACCTATGATTTTTCGCCGTCCGATTGTTGTCAACTGGTAACCCGCGACGACGCCACCGCGCTGGATTGGATGGGCAGGCATTTGCCCGCCGATGCGCGGGTTGGAATTTCAAGCGCCAATTTAAATTTCGATGCCTATGGCCGCCCCATGCTTGCCGCCGGCGTGGACGCCGGAATCTGGGTCGCACCGCTCACCGGCCGCCTGTCGGTTCCCCTGCCAGATTCCGCAGACTTTACTTCACAACCCACACGCGATTTGCTTTGCGGTCAGCAAGTGACGTATATTTATATCGGCTCGAAGGCCCAAAGTTTCGACCCCAATGTTTTTGAGACCATCCAAACATGGTATGACGTGATCTTTTCCCTGCCGAACGCGAAGATTATCCAGGTGATCAATTGCAATGTCCAATAAAACGTTGAACCACACAGACACAGAGACGCTGAGGGGTGAAACGCTTCGTGGTTACGTGTTTCCGCGGTTTCTCCGTTTCTTAATCTGGCTTCCCGTTCTGCTCTTTCTCCTTTCCTTTTTCTTTTACCCCCTCTCCAAAATCCTCGCCCTCACCTTCGACCCCGCCACTCTCTTAAATCCAAACAACTTACGCAACACGCAACACGTAGTAGGTTTCACCTTTTACCAGGCGGCCCTCTCCACACTGCTCACCTTCGCCCTCGGAATCCCATCCGCTGTGTTCTTCGCAAAATTTGATTTCCCCGGCAAGCCCCTCCTCCGCGCCCTCACCGCCGTCCCTTTCATGTTACCGACAGTAGTCGTTGCGTCAAGTTTCAACGCCCTGTTTGGCAATCACGGCCTTCTTTCATCCCTAATCCCTAACCCCTCATCCCTACTTCCTACTTTCATCCTTCATCCATCGCCCTTCATCCTTATTCTTATCGCCCACGTTTTCTACAATGCCACCATCGTCATCCGCGTCGTCGGCAATGCGCTCTCGCGACTCGACCCCAAACTCGAAGCCGCCGCCCGCACCCTCGGCGCAGACTCGTTCCGTGTTTGGAAAAACGTCACCCTGCCCCTGCTTCGCCCATCCCTGCTTGCCGCCGCGTTGCTTGTCTTTCTGTTCGACTTCACAAGTTTCGGCGTTATCCTTTTGCTTGGCGGCTCGTCCTTCGCCACCCTCGAAGTGGAAATCTACATCCGCGCCCTCAAACTCCCGAACCTGTCTCTCGCCGCGATGCTTTCTGTCGTTCAATTGATATTCACGCTCATCTTTTCGATTCTCTACACACGTATCATTAAGCAAACGACAACCCAAACCGCCCCGCGCTTTTCGATTGCCCGTCGGCCAAAGACGTTGCGCGAAAAAATCTTTGTTTCCACCGTTTACTGTTTACTGTTCATTTTCTTTTTACTGCCCCTGCTCTCCCTCCCCATCCGCTCATTCACCCGCCTCGAAGCCGACCGCGGCCAACGCGGCGAAGTCCAATATGGATTCACCACCGACTACTACGAGGAACTCTTTATTAACCGCCGCGGCTCCTTGTTTTACGTTCCACCGATTCGAGCCGCGTTCAATTCGCTTGGATACGCCGTCATCACCGTGGTTCTCTCGCTTGCGCTTGGCTATCCCACTGCGTATGCGCTTGCCAAACCGACGCGCCTCGAAAAATTTTTAGACCCGCTCATCATGCTCCCGCTTGGCGCATCGGCGGTGATGCTGGGGCTGGGATTCATCCTCTCGTTTGGGCGCGCTCTTGCTTCGCCGTTTTTCGTTCCCATCGCGCATACGCTGGTTGCGCTTCCGTTTGTAATTCGCACTTTGCAACCCGCGCTTGCGTCCATTCCCGAACGATTGCGTCAGGCCGCATCCACTTTGGGCGCGTCGCCTTTTCGCGTCTGGCAAACCGTTGACCTTCCGATTCTTTCCCGCGCAACCCTCAGCGCCGCCACGTTCGCGTTCACTGTATCGCTGGGTGAATTCGGCGCAACACTTTTGCTTACCCGTCCCGAGTATCCAACTATTCCCATTGCCATTCAGCGTTTTCTTTCCCAGCCCGGCGGATTAAACTTCGGCCAGGCGATGGCGATGGCGACCCTGCTCATGATTCTCACCACGCTTTCGATTCTCGCCATCGAAAAACTACGCCTGAATCAGGATGGAGAATTTTAGAATGCTCGAACTGCGCAACATCTTCAAAACCTACGAAAACAAACCGCTCCTGCGTGGCGTTTCATTCTCCGTTGCAAAGGGGGAGACCGTTTGTTTGCTTGGCGCATCGGGCAGTGGCAAGTCCACCCTTTTGCGGATGGTGGCAGGACTGGAGTTTCCTGAAAGCGGACTCGTCCTCTTCGACGGCCTTGACCTCGCCCAGACTGCGCCTCATCTCCGCGACTTTGGGCTGGTGTTTCAAGACTATGGGCTTTTTCCTCACCTAAACATTTTCGACAACATCGCGTTCGGGCTGAAGATCCGAAACGTCCCTGCCTCTGAAATTCACCTGCGCGTAGCCGCTCTGTTGGGGCAGGTCAATTTGAATGGATTTGAAAAACGCAGCGTAAACGATCTCTCCGGCGGCGAACAACAGCGCGTGGCATTGGCGCGCGCCCTCGCTCCGCAACCCCGCCTGCTCATGTTCGATGAACCCCTCGGCGCATTGGACAGGTCGCTCAAAGACGATTTATTGAATCAACTGCGCGATATTTTGCATAAGACAAAAATACCCGCCATCTACGTCACGCATGACGTGGACGAAGCCTTTGCCATCGCCGACCGCATCCTGCTTTTGCACGACGGCGAGATCATCCGCGACGACGCGCCCGAAGATGTGTGGGCGAATCCAAACTCCGTCCACGCGGCGCGAATGCTGGGGGTGGGAAATGTCGTCGAAGGAGTTGTTGTATCGGCAAATAAAGTCAAAACTGATTTCGGAACCTTCGCACTGACCTGTAAACATAAACATACAAAAAATGAAAACATTCCATTGCTTATCCAACAGCCCCCCTCCCCTTTCAGGAGAGGGGACGGGGGTGAGGTCGAGGAGGAGATTCAACTCAAAGTGGAAGACGTTCTCTTTAAGCGGGATCAGTTTCAGGTCAAGGCAGGAGGCGGGCTTGTCATCCACATGAAAGACGCGCCGCGAGTCGGTCAGATCATCTGCGTAAAGGTTCGGGTGGAGTGCCTTGCATGAAAGTGTTGAAGAAAAATCCCGCAGGCGAGGTGACATGGCAATACGAAGGCGCTGTGTTGCGATGCGGCGAAAACGAAATCACCCTCGAGGCGTTTTTCAATCGCGACGACATGCCGTTTCAGGAAATCGTCTTGAAGCGCAACGACCGCTTCGTGGAAACGTTTTACTCCGACCGCTGGTACAACATCTTTGAAATTTACGACCGTGACGATGGGAGTTTCAAAGGCTGGTATTGCAATATCTGCGAGCCCGCCGTCATGGAAGAAAATATTGTTTCCTATGTTGACCTTGCGCTCGATCTATGGGTTTCGGCAAACGGCAGGCAAACCGTTTTGGATGAAGATGAATTAGAAGATTTGAATCTGGATGACGCGTTGAAGCAAAAGGCATATGATGGTTTGAAGGAATTGCAAGTGTTTCTTAAAACAAAAAATCCCCCGGGTTGATGGGGGATTTTTTGTTGGTTGCCGGTTAGAAACTGGCAAAGAGCGTATCTCCATAGAACCAGCCGCCGAGTGCGATGGCGCAACAACAGCAAAGCAGGATCACGACCACCACGGCAATGATTACGCCCTGGTTGCTTTTCTTCGGCCCATCCGGGTTTACAGGCATATCGTTCATGATTTCGTCTCCTTATGAATTTTTTATGTATCATCTCATAAGTTAGGGTGTGGGGTGTTGTGAGCGCGCTTCGCGCGTTCACAACACCCCACTTCCCCTCTCTTTTTGAAAAGATACATTTTATCGCGCATCAGAATTTGCGCGGGATGAACAATTACACGATCTGGCGCATGGTTTGCACCAGGGAGAAATCCGAGTTTTCGAGAAGGTACTGCCCGATCAACAACGCGGCGCAACACAGGCAACAAAAGGCAATCACTCCCAGGGCAATGTAGAGAATGGTTTTTGTGTCTTTTTTTGGCGTCTCATTTTGAGGGGCAGATTCAACCGACATGATCGGGTCTCCTGGGAGGTTGGTTTCCGTGATTATATCAGGCAGTTTTCGCGTTGTCTGTGCGGCGCCAGAGCCACCAAAGTACCAGAGCCAGCAGGATGACCAGCAGTGTGCCCATCAGGATGGGGATGACAATCGCCAAAATTGACGCGACAGTGGCGACGATATCTTCCGCGATGGAGACGGGTACGTTGCCCGCGCCACCCGTCGCCGCTGTGACGGCGGGACGCAATGCCGCCGCCTTTGCCACATGCACACTCCCCGCCATGAGCAGGCCGCATGCCAGCGCAAGGACGGGGTTGATGTCGGTGATGACTTTGGCGCTGGCCGCGAAGGCAATTGCCCCGGCCACTGGGCGCACGATCGTCTGAATGATGTCGTTGACGTGATTAACCGCGGGAACTTTATCGGCGACCATTTCGATCAGGACGAGCACGCCGAGCAGGATCAGAATCCAGGGATTGGCGAGCAGGTCGAAGGGGGTGACGAGGTTGAGGGTGTTGGGGAAGTAATGCGCGATCACGCCCACCACCAGAAGCGGAATATAGGCGTTGAGTCCTGCGCTGGCGGAAAGCCCGAAGGCGGAAAAGATTCCGAGTAACAGTTCCACTTTTTTCTCCTTTTCTCTGCATCTTTTCAAAAAGAAGGGGGAAGCGGGATGTTTGAGCGTGCGAAGCACGCTCAAACATCCCACGCCCCAATGTATTTTGGACAAGAGGGCTGTACCCTCGCGTTCGAAACATTATACCGTGTCAGGGGGCGTGCGCTGGTGCAACCAATCCTTCGTTCGCCGCGTATAGGTTGCCAGAAGGAGATCGTACAATGAATACCAAACTCGTTTCAGCATTTTTAGCGCTGGCGCTCGCCAGTATGGCCTGCGGTGTCAACCTGCCGGAGCCCCCCACCCCCGGTCCTGAAGTCGTTGATGAAATTTCTGTGGCCGCCCCCGATACCGAAGACGTGCGCCTGAACCTTTCCTTTGGCGCAGGCGAGATAAGCCTGGAGCCCGGCGCGAAAAAACTTGTCGAAGGCACAGCCACATACAATTACTCCGCGTTCAAACCCGAAGTGACCACAGATGGAAGTGACGTTCGGATTCAACTGGATAATCCCAAATCCCTGCCGCCCTTCAACGAACTCAAAAACGAATGGGATTTCAAACTTGGCGATACGCCCATGGACTTGAGAATCGAAGCGGGAGCGTATCAGGGCGTGTTTGATTTCGGCGGGCTCTCGCTCAACAGTCTCTCCATTCAGGATGGCGCGGCGGAAGTGGATTTGACATTCTCCGAACCCAACCCTGTGGAAATGTCTGTATTCCATTATGAGACCGGCGCTTCGAATGTGAAGATGACCGGGCTGGGCAACGCCAACTTCAGCCTGATGGATTTTTCCTCCGGGATGGGCGATTACACCCTCGACTTTTCCGGTGAATTGCAACGCGACGCTTCGATCACCATTTCCAGCGGGTTGAGCAACATCATTCTCGTCATCCCGGAAGGCGTAAACGCGGTGGTCACGGTGGACAGCGGCGCGTCGAATGTGAGCACGGGACCGGGCTGGTCTCAAAATGGAACCACATACAAGCAAAAGGGCGATGGCCCAACGCTGACGATCGTGGTCAATATCGGCGCAGGGAACCTGTCTCTGACAAAATAACCGCCACGACTTCGCCATAAACCGTCCCTGTTACGCCCGCAGTTCAACTGCGGGCGTAACATCTGGGGAATTCCTCAGCCCATTGACCAGAATCAATTGCCGGCCAGGCCGGATGCGCGGTTTTCATCCCGGCTGTTTTCGGAGTAAAAGGTCATATTTTGCCCATGACCTCCATCACTTGCCTTGCGACGCTTTACACAATAAAATAGTGATTGTCGGTAAAGTTTACCTGTTTCAAGAGAGGCCAATATGCAAATTACACGCCAGGCAGATTATGCGGTACGAGCCGTACTTCACCTTTCGCACAACGGCGAACAGCGGATCGCCACCAGTTCCATCGCAGAAGAGCAACACATTCCCCCATCATTTCTTGCCAAGATTATTTCGCAGTTATCCATCGCCGGGTTACTGCACACTTCGCGCGGCGCGCGCGGCGGCGTGACGCTTGCCCGCGAACCGAAAGACATCACCCTGCTCGAAGTCATCGAAGCGATCGACGGGCCAATTCAGTTGAATGAATGTGTTGGCGAAAACGGCGCATGCGCGTTCGACGAAGGGTGTCCCTTGCGCCCTGTATGGTGTGACGCGCAGGAGGAATTGGTAGGCAGGTTGAGAAGCACAAACTTTGCCGAGATCATGGCGAAGAGTTGATTGGCGTTACGCGGTACGACAAAATTTATCTTGTCGTACCGCGGCAACGTAAACGTCCCTGGCGTCGCCCGTCCAGGGCAGGTGTGCGGCACGAGACAGGCGCATAAGGCGGGACATGAATCCCAACATGCCGAATGACCTTCAAGCCTCTCGGCTATAATAGCCGCGAGGCTTTTTGATTCATCAGACAGGAAAAAGAATCATGGA
>JACPVD010000200.1 GCA_016191895.1 Chloroflexota bacterium
CGATGATTTTCAAACCGGACATGGGGTGTTGCTTCGCGAGGAGAACCGACTGGGGAACCGGGTAAGCATCGGCTCACATAGTGTGGTCGAGCACCACGTTCAGATTGGAAACGAGGTGCGCATTCATTCAAACGTTTTCATTCCGGAATATTCGGTGTTGGAGGATGGATGCTGGATCGGGCCGAATGTAGTCTTTACGAATGCGCGTTATCCGCTAAGTAAAAATGCAAAGGGGAGTCTGATCGGACCTCATATTCATTCCGGAGCCAAGATCGGCGCGAATTCCACGCTGTTGCCCGGTGTGGTGGTCGGCAAAAACGCCCTGATCGGCGCGGGGAGCGTGGTGGTACGTGACGTGCCGGACGGGAAGGTGGTTGCAGGAAATCCCGCGAAGAGTATCGGCGACATTGGCGATTTGGCAGAATATCATCTTGAATCCTAGAGGCGAACATGCAAATTTCATTGGTTGACTTACAGGCGCAATACAAATCCATCCGGCCTCAAATTGATGCGGCAATTGAACGCGTGCTTCACGACGCGCATTTTATTCTAGGCGAGGAAGTCCGTCGGTTTGAAGAATCCTTTGCGCGATATGTCGGCGCGGCGGATTGCGTGGGTGTTGCTTCGGGCACGGCCGCTATCCAGTTGGCGTTGCTGGCCTGCGGTGTCGGCCCGGGCGATGAGGTTATTACCACCTCCCATACATTTATCGCGACTGTAGAAGCGATCTGGCACGTGGGCGCGCGCCCGGTCCTTGTGGATATCGATCCGCTGACCTACACGCTGGATCCGTCTCTCGTGGAGGTCGCCATTACCTCGCGGACGCGGGCCATTCTGCCGGTTCATTTGTACGGCCAGCCGGCGGATCTGGCTCCCCTGTTGGAAATCGCCCAGCGACATAACCTGTGGTTGATCGAAGATGCCGCCCAGGCGCATGGAGCGGAGTATCAAGGAAAGCGCTGTGGGACGATTGGTCACATGGCTTGTTTTAGTTTTTACCCCGGAAAAAACCTGGGCGCGTATGGTGATGCGGGCGCAGTGACAGGAAACGATTTGTCCTTGTTGAACAAGGTTCGCAAGTTGCGTGACCATGGACGCACCAGCAAATACGAGCATGATGAACTCGGTTACGGAGAGCGTCTGGACTCCTTGCAGGCCGCAGTGCTTGGGGCAAAACTCCCCTTTTTGGAATCATGGACAACGGCCCGTCGGGAAATTGCAAGCGGATATCGTCAATTGTTGGGCAATACACATTTGGTCCTTCCTTATGAGGCTCCCGATCTCCGTCATGTGTATCACCTCTTTGTCACGCGGACTCCCCATCGCGAAGCGCTACTCGCGCATTTGCAAAAGAATGACATTCAGGCAGGCGTTCATTATCCGATCCCGGTTCACCTTCAACCTGTTTATCGAAAACTTGGTTATCCTGAGGCGAGACTGCCCGAAACCGAACAAGCGGCCCGCGAGGTCTTGTCACTTCCTTTGTATCCTGAACTGGGGAGTGAGCAATTGGAATTTATCGCTCACTCCATTCAGGAATTCGAGAAGAAGATCGGGAATTGAAAGGTGTTCAAATGAATTTTGCGATTATTGGATGCGGACGGATCGCGCCGCGGCATGCCCAGTCTATCGAGTCCATTCCGGATGCCAAACTTGTCGCCGCGTGTGATATCGTGCCGCACCGCGTGGAAAGTTTTGTCGGCAAACACGGCGGCGAGGCATATACCAATCACATTCAAATGCTCGAACGCAAGGATATCGATCTTGTGTGCGTTTGTGTCCCATCGGGATTGCACTCGACAATCGGACAGGATGTGGCTCGGGCGGGGAAAAATGTTTTGGTCGAGAAGCCCATTGCCCTGTCCGTGGAAGATGCGGAGGCGTTGATCCACACCTGTGAGGAACAGAAGGTGACCCTGGGAGTCGTGCTCCAGAATCGTTTCAATCCGCCTATGCAGGACCTGCGCCAGTTAGTGGACCATGGGAAATTGGGCAAGTTGCTTTTAGGGAGCGTTACTGTCCGCTGGTTCCGTCCCCAGTCTTATTACGAGGATGGCTGGCATGGCACCTGGAAGATGGACGGTGGGGCATTCATGAACCAGAGCATTCATCACATTGATGCGCTTCAGTGGCTGATGGGTGAACCGTATAGCGTCTTTGCCTATACCGCGACTCTCGCTCACACGATGGAAGCGGAAGACACGGGCGTCGCAGTTGTGCGATTTAAGAACGGTGGATTGGGCCGTGTAGAAGGCTCCACGATTACGTATCCTGAAAACCTTGAAGGTTCGATTGCGCTTTTTGGCGAGCATGGTTCGGTCAAGGTGGGAGGCACAGCGTTGAATCGGAAAGTGTTCTGGAAAGTGGAAGGTGAACTGGAACAGGAAAGGGAATTGCTAATGCGCGAGGAGATCGACCCGCCCACTGTCTATGGATATGGCCATCGTGAGCAGATCCTTGAAATGATGGCGGCGGTTAAGGAGAATCGCCCGCCATCCACCAGCGGACCGGATGCAATCAAGTCCCTCCGACTTGTGCTTGCCATGTATGAGTCGGCGCGGTTGCACAAGGAAATTTTTCTTTAAACCATGGGCTCCATGAATCGCACGAATACCCCAAAAGTATCATTGCTGATTGCCATGCGAAACGAGGCGGGGCGCATCGGGGAATGTCTTGAGTCTATTATGCGGCAGGATTATCCCGCTGATGGGATCGAGGTACTAATTCTGGATGGACAATCCACCGATTCCTCTTGGAAGATCGTTGAAGGCCTTATTGCCGGGCGGCCTAATTTCAAATTAATTTCCAATCCCGGCATTTTTCAATCTCATGGATGGAACCTGGGAATCTCGCAGTCCACCGGCGATATCATTGGAATTGTCGGCGCTCATTCTTATCTTGCCACTGATTACGTTGCCACCGCCGTGGAAACTCTGACCCGAACCGGAGCGGACATGGTCGGCGGCGGTATGAACGCAATCGGAACCAACCGCATTGCATCTGTCATTTCCTTGGCGACTAGTTCACCATTTGGAGTTGGCGGCGCCCGTTTTCATTATGCCGATCGCGAAGAGAATGTGGATACGGTTTATATGGGATTGTGTTGGCGATCAGTGTATGAACGTATCGGCGGATTTGATGAGGAGATGATCCGCAATCAGGATGATGAACTGAGTTATCGATTGCGTAAATTGGGCGGACGTATCATTTGCAATCCAAAAATTAAAAGTCATTACTACAATCGTGCCAGCCTGTCTTCACTCTGGAAGCAATACTTCCAATACGGACTCTACAAAATCCGCGTCCTGCAAAAACATCCGCTCCAAATGCGCCCGCGGCAATTCATCCCATTTGTCTTTGTGTTTGCACTGATCCTCTCTCTGCTGATCGCATTTATCCCTGTCATCCGTCCTCTGTCTCCGGTCGTCCCTCTCCTCTACCTCCTCGCCAACCTCTTCGCCTCTCTCTCCACCGCCGCCACGCGCGGATGGAAGCACATCCCTCTGCTCCCCGTGGTGTTTGCAATATTGCACCTCAGTTATGGCCTCGGCTTTCTGGTGGGACTCTTCAAATTCCGCAACCGCTGGAATGACCGTGAAGGAAAGGTTCCGCACTTTGATGTCCCAGCCCGATGACATCTCCCGCCTGCGCGCCGAATACGAAGATCGCAAAAAACGTTTTGCGAACAGCGACGTGTATTCCTCGTTTAACGTTGCGAATCTATTCGCGATCCAACAGCGCCAGCGCGACATCCTCGCCAGCCTGAAACGCGCGGGCGTGACCGGCCTCGCGGACAAACGAATCCTCGAGATGGGATGCGGCGGCGGGGGAGTGCTGGCCGAATTCCTGACGTACGGCGCGCGCCCGCAAAATCTCTTCGGCGTGGACATCCTCCGCGACCGCCTCGCCGCCGCCCGCGGACGTTTGAGCGGATCCCACTTCGCCAACGCGGATGGCAGCCATCTGCCTTTTCATCCCGCCTCCTTCGACATCGTCATGCAATTCACGGCGCTCTCCTCGATTTTGGATCCCGATCTGCGGCGCGACATCTGCCGCGACATGCTCCGCGTCCTGCGCCCCTCCGGCCTGATCCTGTGGTACGATTTTTGGCTCAACCCGACCAACCCGCAAACAAGGGGCATCCGCCCGGCGGAGATCAAGCGCTTGTTTCCCGGTTGCCAGTACGAATTCCACAAGATCACCCTCGCGCCGCCCATTGCCCGCAAACTCGTTCCCGTTTCGTGGATACTGGCATTATTCCTTGAAAACTTGAAAATCTTCAACACCCACTACCTTGTTGCAATACGCCCGGAGCGCGAAATTTTCGAAGAAAAGAAAGCAGCGCAGTTATTTTAAAACCCTTGCGCGCTTCGCTTGTTCGCGGTAAAAAGGTATTTGTACGACGGCAAATTTTGTATTTCAAGGCAACACGAACATCCCAGTCGCCGCCCACCCAGGGCAGGCGCGCGGCTCGTCCCAAAGGGGAGCGTCACCATGATCACCGATACCTCAAAAAAAGTAACAACCATCCACCCACCGCTTGCGCGCGCCTGGCGCACCGGCTTTGTCAAACGCGGGCTGGACATACTCGCCTCTGCGCTTGGATTGCTGGTTCTCGCGCCTTTCTTCGGCGTCATCGCCATCCTGATCAAACGCGAGGAGCCGGGTCCCGTCTTCTATAGAGGACTCCGCACAGGTCGCGACGGGCGCGAGTTTGGCATCCTCAAATTCCGCACCATGCGCGAAGACCCGAAAAGTTACACCGGGCCACGCATCACCGCCAGGGACGATAAGCGTATCACGCCGCTTGGCGCATGGCTACGCGATGCTAAACTAAATGAACTCCCCCAGTTATGGAATGTGCTTGTCGGCGAAATGAGTTTGGTCGGGCCGCGGCCTGAGGACCCGGAAATCGTCAAGACCTGGCCGGAGGATGCCCGCAAGGAAATCCTGTCGATGCGCCCCGGCATCACCAGCCCGGCCAGCGTCCTGTATCGCAATGAGGAGAACATGCTCACGACAGACGGGGTCATGGATACGTATCTTCGTGACATCGCGCCGGATAAACTGCGTCTCGATCGGCTGTATGTCCGCCACCATTCGTTCATGGGCGACCTGGATGTTTTGTTTTGGACGGTGGTTGCGATCGTCCCGTTGATCTCCCGGACGCGCATCCCGGAAGGGCGGCTCTTTGTCGGGCCTTTCTACCAGTTTGCGCGGCGGCATTTCTCGTGGTTTTTCCTGGATTTGATCGCCAGCCTGATCGTCGTCGGAATCATCGGGACGGCGTGGCGGCTTTTCGAAACGATCGATTGGGGCGTGAAGCCCCTGGCGATATTCGCGTTTGGGGTTGCGTTCCTCTTTAGCATTGTCAACGTTTTCTTCGGGCTCGATCGCGTTTATTGGTCGCGCGCCAACGTGGAGGACGGGTTTCTGCTGGCGCTGTCCAACGGCTTCTCCTCGCTGGTTCTATTTGCGTTCAATTCCATTTTGATTCACCGCCCCAGGCTCTTCTTTCTGCCGGCGCTTCCGCCGGAGATGATCGTATTATTCTGCTTCTTCATCTCGCTGGCAAGCCTGATCATTCGCTACCGCCTGCGCCTTGTTACGTCGCTGGCCGGCCGCTGGACGGCCTGGCGCAGGGAAAACACCGGCTTCGGGGAACGGGTGTTGATCTTGGGAGCGGGCGAGGGAGGCGAAATCGCGCACATCCTCATGCGCCACAGCGCGATTGGAAAGGCGTTCAACGTCATTGGCATTGTGGACGACGACCCCTCCAAACGCGGAATGCGCGTCAACCGCGCATGGGTGCTGGGGTCGAGCAATGAATTGCCCGCCCTGATCGAAAAGCACGATGTGAGCATCGTCATATTTGCGATCACAAACATCCCGCCGGAAGCCCGCGAACGCATGATAAACCTGTGCAAACGGGCCGGCGCGCGTTTGATCCATTTGAGCGATATACTTGGAGCGGTGAAAACCCAACTGGAAGGACCATCAAAATCATAACCATGGATTGGAAAAACAAAACCGTTCTCGTCACCGGCGCGGGCGGGTTCATCGGCAGCCAGCTTGTCGAAGCCTTGCTTGCGGAAGGCGCTCATGTCCGGGCCTTTGCGCGTTATACGTCGCGCAATGAGCCCGGTTTTTTGAGCCTGTTGCCGCCGGAACTGTCCGAACGGGTCGATGTGATCTTCGGCGACCTGCGCGACCAACGCGCAATATATGACGCCGCGCAAAATTGCGACGCGGTCTATCACCTCGGAGCATTGATCTCCATCCCTTATTCATACCGCCACCCCGCCGAAGTGGCCGAGGTCAACTTCATGGGGACGCTCAATGTGTTGATGGCCTGTCGCGAGTTGGGCACGCCGCGCGTCATTCACACATCCACAAGCGAAGTGTACGGTACCGCCCGCCGCGCCCCCATCGATGAGGAGCACCCGTTACAAGGACAATCCCCCTACTCGGCCAGCAAGATCGGCGCGGATAAACTTGCCGAAAGTTTTTATTGCGCCTACAACCTGCCTGTCGTCACGGTGCGCCCGTTCAATACATTTGGTCCGCGCCAATCGACCCGCGCCGTCATCCCCACCATCATCACGCAAGCGCTGACGAACAAAGTCATTCGCCTGGGCAATCTCGACACCACGCGCGATTTCACCTACGTCTCAGACACGGTGCGCGGATTCTTGATGGCAGGATCAACCGTCGGCGCGGAGGGAGGCGTGTTCAACCTCGGGACGGGAAGCGAGATCCGCATCGGCGACATCGCGAATCGCATCGCCCTGAAAGTGGGTCAGCAGGTCGAGATCATGGTCGAACCCGAAAGATTGCGCCCGGAAAAATCCGAAGTCATGCGTCTTATCTCGGATAACCGGCTGGCTCGCGAAAAACTGGGATGGGAGCCGCAAGTCAGCCTCGACGAAGGACTCGATCAAACCATCGAATGGATGCGACAGCATCTGGATTTATACCGGCCGGGGCGGTATGAAGTATAGAACATCTTCACAATAAATTGGGGTGTGGGGTGTTTTGAAAAGATCCACGTAGAGGAGTTGACGTTGAAAGCAGTTGTCTTGGCGGGCGGGCGGGGGACCCGGCTTGCGCCTTATACGAGCATTCTTCCCAAGCCGCTCATGCCGATCGGCGATATGCCGATTTTGGAAGTGATGCTCACGCAAATGAAACGCGCTGGTGTGGAAGAGGTGACTCTCACTGTTGGTCATCTTGCAAGCCTGCTCCGCGCGTATTTTGGGGACGGCGAGCCATGGGGATTGGACATCCGTTATAGTTACGAAAAAGAGGCGCTCGGCACTGCCGGGCCGGTTTCGATGATCGACGGGCTGGACTCGACCTTCCTTGTCACCAATGGCGACGTGCTGACAACGCTGGATTTCAGGCATCTCCTCGCCTTTCACCGGCAAAAGGGCGGCATCGCCACCATTGCCGCGCATCAGCGCCGGGTGCAAATCGACCTCGGCGTCGTCCAATCTGACAGCGAGAATATCATCACCGGGTACATCGAAAAACCCGCGTACGATTACACGGTCAGCATGGGTATTTATGTCTTCGAGCCGCGCGTGCTGGAATACATACCCAAAGGGCAATACCTCGACCTGCCGAACCTGATCTTAAAGATGGTGGCCGCCGGCGAAAAAATTTCCGCTTTACCCTTCGACGGCTATTGGATGGACCTGGGCCGCCCGGACGATTACAAGAAAGCCAATGAGGATTTCGAAAACATGAAAACTGAATTCCTGCCGGAGGATCGAACATGAACTGGCGCGTGCCGCTTGCAGACATCGATTTTGGGGACGAGGAAATCGCCGCCGTCACAGACGTTTTGCGCAGCCGCTGGCTGAGCATGGGCGCGGTCACCCAGCAGTTCGAAGAGGAATTCGCGGCCTTTATCGGGGCAAAACACATGATCGCCGTCACCAACGCCACCGCGGCCCTGCACCTTGCGTGCCTGGCGGCCGGCATCGGCCCCGGCGACGAAGTGATCATCCCTTCGCTGACGTTTGTGGCTACTGCGAACGCGGTGCGGTATACAGGCGCCGTCCCCGTGTTTGCCGATGTGGAAAGCCTCGACGATTTGAACATTTCGCCGGCCTCCATCGAATCCCGGATCACCGAAAAGACCCGCGCCATCCTTGTTGTTCATTATGCCGGTTTCGCCTGCGACATGCCCGCCATCATGGAAATTGCCCGGCGGCACAGCCTGGTTGTATTGGAAGACTCCGCCCATTCCATCGGGTCTGTGCTGGACGGAAAAACGCTCGGCACATGGGGCGCGATCGGTTGTTTTAGTTTTTTCTCCAACAAGAACATGACCACCGGCGAGGGCGGCATGCTCTCCACAAACGACGACGCCCTAGCGGATCGCCTGCGCATCCTGCGCTCGCATGGCATGACCTCCCTGAGTTGGGACCGACACAAAGGCCACGCCTCCACGTATGATGTGGTCGACCTGGGTTATAATTACCGGATAGACGAAATGCGTTCGGCTCTTGGGCGCGTTCAATTAAGGAAATTGCCTGCCTGGAACGAGCGCCGCCGCGAACTCACCGGCTTGTACCGCGAATTGCTGGCTGAACTGGCGCCCGAAATGCAGTTGCCGTTTGCTGAAACGCGCGGAACATCCTGCTATCACATCATGCCGATTCTGTTGCCCCCAAACACAGATCGCGCCCGTTTCATGGAAGGCATGAAGTCGCAGGGAGTGCAGACGAGCATTCATTACCCGCCTGTTCACCGCTTTCATTCGTATGAACCCGATTGGCTGGCGTCCAACACCCCCCTGCCCCTCACAGAGGACGCATCGGGACGCCAGGTTACGCTTCCTTTGTTTTCAACAATGAAAAAGGAACAGGTCGAATGGGTGACGCAAGCCGCAAGACAGACTCTGGCTGAAATTCGCGCAGGCTGATCAGCCCACACCGGAGAATTTTATTATGGAATTACGAGACCTAAGTCAAATACTTTTGATTGCGCGCCGATGGGCCTGGCTTTTGGTTGTCGGTCTTATATTGGGCGCGGGGATTGCCTACGGATCGGCAAGACTTCAAACGCCCATCTACCAGGCAAACACGCGTGTGATCGCTTCGCGCGCCACCATGCAGGCGGTAAGCGGAGGCAGCACGACCGGCTCCGATGTTTATTACGTCAGCGAGCAGGTGTTGATGCAGACATTTATCGAATTGCTGAAGTCGTCCGCCATCTTCGAAAAGGTGACGCAAACACTCGGATATCCGGTTTCGCCGAAACAGGTGGTAGCAGGACAGGTGGGAACGACGCGCATTCTAAGCATCACGGTGGAGGATCCCAACCCCCAGCGCGCGGCCGATATCGCAAACGCCATGGTGCAGGCGCTGATCGAGCAAAACGATGAGATCGAAACAGGCCGATTCAAAGCGCAAAGCGAGAGCCTGCAAAGCCAGATCAAGCAGGTGGAGGAACAAATCGCGTTCTACCAGACCACGATGGACAATCAATCCAGCGTTACGTTGAGCGAACAACTCGCGCAGGTGCAGGCGCAAATGGAGCCTTTACAAACGGAGATCATACAACTCCAGAAAGACATCGCTATCCTGACGCCCGCCCGCTCACTGACCGACAAAACCAAACTGGTCGAGTTGGAGGGAAGGCTCAGCCAAATCCAGCCGCTGGTAAAGTTGTACCAGGAAATATACACCAACCTTGTGGTGATGGGGTCCTCCGGGGTCGTTTCGAGCGACGA
>JACPVD010000201.1 GCA_016191895.1 Chloroflexota bacterium
AGAGTCTCCGCGCGGAGTTTCAAACTGGCGACGAGTCGTTCCACCTCCCAATCCTTGCGGTCTGCGGGGAAGTAGTCCACGTAATGCCAGCCTTTTAATCGCCGCGGGGCGGGGCAGTCGTCGAGCCGCAGGGGGATGACGAAGATCGTGCCTTCGGGTTTTTCGTCGGCCACATCGAGCGCAAGTTTCAATTCACGCTGGACGTATCCCTCCTGCGTCACCGATTGATTGGAGAGCAAAACCACGACCACGTCTGTGGCTTCGACGGCTTTTTCGATCTCCATGTGCCAGTCCTGCCCTGGGAGAAGTTTCTCTTCGTCCAGCCAGGGATCGATCCATGCCTCGGCGCGCAGTTTTTTATGCACCTCGCGCACGGCGGGTTTGTCTTTGGAGGAGTGGCAGAGGAAAACGCGGATGGGTCTGTCAACGGATGTCATAGCGGATGTTTGTCAACGGATTTATAACGAATGCTCGGATGCTTCGCAAACGGATCATGCATCACCCGCCGATGTATTGCAATGCAAGCCTCAGGCGTTCCCCGGCGTCATCGGGCGCGTCCTTCGGCAACGACTGGATCGCGGACTGCGCTTCGACGACGGAATATCCCAACGCGGTCAGCGCGGCGATCACTTCGCTATCCACATCGGATATCGCCGCGAGTTTCGCAAGCCCATCTGTCGGCTTGAGTTTATCTTTAAGATGGAGCGCCATTTTTTGCGCGGTCTTCTTGCCCACGCCGGGCACTTTGCTCAACAAGTCGGCTTCGTCGGCGAAGATGGCGCGTTGAATCGTGTCAATTGTCAGCGTAGAGAGAACCGACAACGCCACTTTGGGTCCGACTCCGTCGACGCCGAGCAGGATGTTGAACAGGTCGCGGTCGGCCTGGGATTCGAATCCGTACAACGTTAACGCATCTTCCCGGACCACAAGATGGGTGAACATAAACATGATGTCACCCGCCCTGGCCTTTACCCGCAACGGCGCAGGGACGAAGACTCTCATCCCCACCCCGCCGACTTCGACGACGATGGCGTTTTCTTCGATCTGGGAGATTTCTCCGCGCAGGGTTGCTATCATGGTTTTATTTTACCGTAAGTTAGAGAGCGTTTCTTAAGTCCAATTCCGAGGCAACAAACTGGGGTGTGGGGTGTTTTGGGCGCGGCGAACTGCGGAGCGCGAGTGCAAAGGTTGTTAAAAGGTTCATCTTTGCGCCATCTGCGAAGTTATAATCCGCTTCATGAAAAGACAATCGTGGCTGTTTCCGTTTTTGTTGCTCGCCGCTGTTTTGTTGTATGTGTTCCTGGCCAAAGTCCAACTGCCCGGCGACGGCTTTTCCACATTCGGCGCGGATACGGTTCGCGCGCAGGTGACGCAGATCATCGAAGAAGGCGAAGTCGATCTCGGCGGGCATCTTCAAACCTATCAAATTGCGCGGGTGAAAATTTTGGAGGGGGAATACGCGGGCATTCCCATGGAGATCGATTACGGCAAACGCCAGATTCGTTCGGATGAATATGACCTTGTAGTGGGCGACAAAGTCCTGGTGTCGATCAGCAAGACGCCGGAGAATGTGGTCAACGCCTATTTTGTGGATTTTGTCCGCGCGAGGCCGATCCTATGGCTGATGGTCATCTTTGCCGCGGCGATCATCGGCATCAGCGCCTGGAAGGGTATTCGCGCGTTGTTGAGCATGGGTTTTAGTTTATACATCATTATTGGGCATATCATCCCGCACATTTTGGCAGGGGAAGACCCGTTGCGCGTGAGTATCATCGGCTCGATAATTCTTTTGGGAATTACGCTTTACCTGACCTATGGCTGGAATCTCAAGACCCATGTGTCGGTACTAAGCATGATTATCGTTTTGCTTCTCACGGGGGCATTATCTGCCATCTTTGTGGTCTTCGCCAAATTGAACGGCACCGGCGACGAGAACGTGATGTTCCTGATGCAATTGATGGAGACGCCCATCAACCTGCGCGGACTTTTGCTCGGCGGCATGATCATCGGCGCGCTGGGCGTGCTGGATGATCTTGTAACCACGCAATCGTCGGCGGTGTTCGAGTTGCATCATGCCAACCCGGGTTTCGGTTTCCGCGAGTTGTATAAGTCTGCCATGCGCATCGGGCAGGATCATGTGGCGGCGACGGTCAACACGTTGGTGCTGGCGTATGCGGGGGCGTCGCTTCCGATGTTGTTGATGTTTTCGCTGGCGCGGGGCGATTACGGGTATCTGGTCAATTTTTCGTTTATTGCCGAAGAAATCGTGCGGACGCTGGTGGGGTCGCTTGGGCTGATTGCCGCTGTGCCACTCACCACAACCCTCGCCATTTTTTTCGCCCAAAGGGCCGAGTCGCTTGGAAGGTGGGAGCAGGTTCTCGGTCCAGAAGGAAGCGGGCATTCGCATTAAAAAGCGCGACGCACCCTCCACATTTGTGCAACCTTTTTCCCGTGTCCCGCGTAAGGAAAGCGGAAAGTTTCATCAAGGAGCGCGCGTGAACGAAGAACAGGCCTGGGTTGCCCAGGCGAGACAAGGCAGTGACGAGGCGTTTACAAGGCTCGTCGAAACCTATCAAACCCCTGTATACAACTTGTGCTACCGTATGTTGGGCGAGCCGGATCTGGCGGAGGATGCCGCGCAGGAAACTTTTTTGCGCGCCTACCAACACCTGCATCGCTATGATGAAAAACGTTCCTTCGCCACATGGTTGCTTTCCATCGCGGCGCATTATTGCATCGACCGTCTGCGGCGCAGGAAGTTTTCGATGTTTTCGATGGACGCGGAAGACGAAGACGGCAACACCTTTGAATTGCCCGACCCCGATTCCCCCAACCCGGAGGCTGAATCTGTCAAAGGGCAGACCCGCGACCGGGTGCATGCCATGCTCAAAGACCTCGATGATACCGACCGCGCCGCGGTCATCATGCGTTATTGGTACGACTATTCTGAAGCGGAGATCGCCCAGTCTCTTCGATTAACTGTCAGCGCGGTGAAGAGCCGCCTGCACCGCGCCCGCAAGGAGCTGGCCGGGCTGTGGCAGGAACAAGAGATTCGCGCCGAAGCCGCAAGGAGAACCTATGAATCACCGGCATTTTGAAGATTGGCTACTTAACGATAAACATCTCACACCCTCTGAAAAGCGAGAGCTGGACCTGCACATGCGGACGTGCTCACACTGCACGGCGCTTTCGGCCACCGGCCTTGCCTTGCGCCTGGCGGCTGTGACCGCGCCGGCGCCCGGGTTCGCAATGCGATTCCAGCAGAGGCTTGCCGCGCAAAAGATCGCGGATCGCCGCCGCAAATTATGGGGCGCGATGGTGTTGATCTTCGGCGGGGCGGCTTTGCTCGGCTGGTTTGCCGCGCCGTACTTGTATGCGATTCTCTCCTCCCCGGTGGAGTGGATGACCGCGGCCATTGGCTTTTTTCTATTCACGGTAAATTCCCTGCAAGTCTTTACGGAAGCCATGAGCGTTCTACTGCGCATCCTGCCGGACTTTGTTCCGCCCTATATGTGGATGGTGCTTGTCTCCGGGTTGGCCGGTCTCGGCTTACTGTGGACAATATCGATCTGGCAATTTAGCCGCGCCCCCCGGGGAGTTTCAGCATGAACATAACAATGGGTTGGGGTGTGGAGTGTCAAAACACCCCCCACCTTTTATCAGGAGCATGTGAACCATGAAAATACGATTTGCAACTTTTATACTTTTACTGGCGCTGTTATTTATGCCGTCAAGTTCGGCGCAGGCGCAGGGACCCGGCGGGGATATCTTCCTGCTCGGGCAAAATTACACCCTCGAAAGCGATGACGCCCTCGACGGCAGTCTTGCGGTGGTTGGCGGGAATGCCAAAATCGAGGAAGACGCGACTGTGAACGGGGACGTTGCGCTGATCGGCGGAAACCTCACGGTTACCGGCGAAATCAACGGTAATGTGGCTTTGATCGGCGGCAACCTGACCGTTTCAGGAGAAGTGAACGGCGACCTGGTTGTGATCGGGGGACAGATTCTGTTGACCGAAACCGCTGTGGTGCGTGGCGATGTGGTAACCATGGGCGGGCAGGTGACGAAGGAACCCGGCGCCGAAGTATCCGGTGAAATCGTCAACAACGCCCCGCCGGTGGCAGTGCCGGATGTGCCTGGCGCCCCGCAGGTCCCGAATACGCCCGGCTTCAATATAAGTATCAATCCGTTTTGGGAGATCGCCAGCGTTTTTGGCCGCGCATTGGCGGTGGCCGCCATTGGCATGCTGCTTGCATTGTTCCTCCAGCCTCAAATGGAGCGTGTGGGAGATGCAGTCACGCACCAGCCATTCATGGCGGGAAGTTTCGGCCTGCTCGCGGTCATCCTTACCCCGCTGGCCATCGTTATCATGACAGTTACGATCATTCTCATTCCAGTGGCGATTCTTGTGGCGTTTATCATCCCGCTGGCATGGCTGTTCGGCGCCATTGCGCTGGGACAGGAAGTGGGCGAGCGGTTTACCCGTGCGATCAATCAATCGTGGGCGCCCGTGCTTGCCACCGGTTTCGGCACCTTCCTGCTCATGCTCGTTGGCGGATTTGTCGAACTCATTCCCTGCGTGGGCTGGCTGTTGCCGCTCATCATCGGGTTGATGGGAATCGGCGGCGTGGCGATGACATGGTTTGGCACACGATCCACGCCCGGGTCGACGGTCAACGCGCAGGTTGTGGAAGTTCCACCGGCTTCGTAGATAAATAAAATTGGGGTGTGGGGTGTATTGGGCGCGCTTCGCGCGCCCAATACACCCCACACCCTTTTTCTTTGCTGACTTGCGCTACGTGTTACTGATTCCTCTCCGCGATCGGCTTCAGGTACGAATCAAGCAAAGCATCCATCTGCTCGAGCGTCTCACAGACAAAGAACATCGGGTTGAAGGCGTAGACCGTTTTTGGAATCAGCGCGATCGTCTCGATCTCGAACGGAACCAGAAGAACTTCGCCGCCGAAGATTCCTTTGCGCGGAATTCCCAGTTTATCGTACAGCCCCTGAACCACGTTCCATCCCTGATCGTCGGAAGACATCTTTCCCTGGCGGTGCAGTTCCACCACGCCTTCGATGACGCGGTGAACGTC
>JACPVD010000202.1 GCA_016191895.1 Chloroflexota bacterium
AGCACGACAGGGGGCGCGTTTGCCGTCAGATTGGTATATAATACAAAGTAGTAGTTTTGAACCATTTCCCATCGCCACATTGTGATTAAAATACTCATAGACGCAAAATCTATCCATGTATCGCATGAACCTAAAACAGGATGATCGTATGAACGCATTCACCCACCCTAAAAAAACCAAACCCCGCGCGCAGGCAATTTTGGAATTCGCCCTCGCGCTTCCTGTGTTGCTGCTGCTTCTTTACGGCCTGTTGGAAACCGGGCGGCTGTTGTTCGTTTACGGTTCCACCGTCACAGCGGCGCGGCAGGCTGCACGATATGGATCCACTACCGGAATGTATGACAACGGCACTCCACTTGACGAAACAGATGACGTTCCCTACTATAATGACTGTGCCGGTATCATCGCCGCGGCAAACAAAACGGCCTTCATCAATACATTCAAGAGCGTCACTATTTCCTACGATGCCGGACCAGACCCGGCAAATCCTAATGTCGGGCTTCCTTTGGACGCCGATCAGGTGAATACATGCGGAAGTTTTGTACCCAAAGGGAACAGTAATCGCATAAGTGTCACAGTAAAGAGCGAATGGATTCCGATCGTTAATATTGTTCCCCTTATGGAACGCTCAGATACCAAGGGAAACGCCATCACGTCCGCGAGCGAGCGCTCCATTTTTCAAGAGCTGAATGTTTACGTTGCGCCGGGGCCGGAAGATTGGGAAGGTTCGCTGGACGCCAGGGCAGACCTGGACAGCATTGTCGCCGATCCCGAGGTTTACGGCTATGTGGGAGAGGTGATCAATTACACCTATTACCTGCATAACGCGGGATTGTCAGATTTGATAGCTCCCACCCTGGTGGATTACGACCCCGGCACGATTACGATCGATTGCAGTAATGTCACCGACCCGGTTCCTCCCGGCGATTCCTTCGAATGTTACAGCACATATATAATCACGCAAGCCGACCTTGATAATGGAAGTTTTTCGCATACCGCCTACCCGACCGGCTGGTCAAACGACTCGCACACCGTTGTGATTACGACCGACGCCCTGCCCGCCATATCGCTTGAAAAAGAAGGCGTCCCATCGGCGACATCGAAAGTCGGCAACACGATCACCTACACCTACACCATCACCAACACCGGGAATGTCACCCTTGGCCCCTCGTTTAGCATAGTCGATCAAACCGAAACCGGAATTCTGCCCGTGGACTGTTCCGGCGCAACGGCCATTGCCCCCGGCGACAGCACACCCTGCAGCAACACGAATCAAGTTACTCAGGAGGATGTCGACAGGCGCACGATGACCAACACGGCCATTGCCAGCGTTGTGTACGATGGGGATACCGTTTTGTCCAATGAGGCTGAATTCACCGTATTGACGCCGCCCATCATCCTGGACGCGTCCCAGCCGGCCAGTGTAAGCGCGCCCGGGGCTGTGGTCTACACCGTCGTATTAAGGAACGACACGGATTACGACGCAACCAGCGTTAACATTGTCGATACCAACGGCAAAGTGGTTACATTTCTCACCACCCCTCTTCCTACTCCGTGCCCGAATACGCTTCCCGCAAATTCGAGTTTTACCTGTTACGGCTCCTACACCGTGACCCAGGCCGAGATCGACGCCGGGACACCCATTGTAAGCAGTTTCGTCGCGACAGCCAACATGAATTCGGTCAGCGAAACCTCGAATACGGTGATCAGGGCCATTAACTTCACCCACTTACCGGCGCTGAGCGCCACCGCCATCGCCACCCCGAGCAAGAATCCGCTGGATGCCAACAGCACAGTTGACTACACGTACACCCTCACCAACAGCGGCAATGTGACCCTTGTCGCGCCGATCGCGGTCACCGACACAAAGGGCACAACAATCGTCTGCGCAGATCAAAGCGCGATTGCGCCAGGCGCAACCCGAACCTGCACCAGCAATCCTGATTACGATGTGATTCCGGCAGACGTGACTCTCGGCTCGATTACCACCACCGGCACCGCCACCGCCAGTTTCAGCGACGGGACGCCCCCCGATCCCGATACGATTTCGGCCGCCCCGATTACCCTGTTTACGCCGATCTTTTCCGGTGCGCGTCTCAAGGTAACAGTCACGCAGGATAAGCCAACCGCCACATATTACCCCGACGATCTATCATTAGTCTACACATACACGCTCACCAACACCGGTGGCAAGAAGCTTGAGAAGCCATATTCGGTCAACTACCAGATAACCTATGCCACCATCGTGTCAGGCACAGGCTCCCCCACGCCCACCAACGGAAGCGTGAATAATACCTATTGCATCAAAGACAGCCTGGAGCCTGGCGATTGGACCACATGCACTGTCACAATCAACCAGCCCATCCTTGCCGCGGGAATCGGTTCCTCCAACATCACCCTGATCACCCAGTCCGCTTCGGCGGTTGTTTCAGATGGCTCGGCCCTGACGGTGATTCTGCCATCCAACCTTGCGGCCACGGTATACAGTTGCAACTATCTTACGGCGGACGCTCTTGGCGGAACCCGGGACCGCATCACTTGGCGATTCACGAATAAAGTGGGGATGCCGCTCCCAATCAAGGAGTTTAATGTAACCTGGACATCCGCCCAACGGCTGGACTCTGTGCGGTTGAGCAATACCCAGTCCACCTTGAACAAAGGCACCCTTCCGGATTACATATCACCCTATAAATCCGGAGGAGGCTCATTGAGAGGACCCACCAGCGGCGCGGTTTCGGCGTTCCAGACCACTTTCACTTTCGACTTCTCAGGTAGAACAACACCCACAGGACTTTCCATCACCCTGACTTTTTCGTCTCCTTATTCCAGTTCCAGTTGCACAAGGACAAAACCCTGACATGACAAGATGGAACATCAAACAATTTGTCAAAATAGCCGCATCCCGCGGCCAGAGTCTGGTGGAACTGGCGATCAGCCTGATGGTCATCCTCATGCTACTGCTCGGCGCGATCGAGACCAGCATGGCTTTGTTCCAATATGTGACCATCCGCGACGCCGCACAGGAGGCGGTTAACTTCGCCTCCTTCAACCCCACAGATACAGCCGAGATTCAATTGCATGCGAGAGCGGCCGCAAGTGATGTGCTGGTTCTTGAAAACGGCCATATCGCAGTAACCACCACGCCCTCCGACAAGGCATGCGAAGGCACAACAAACGGAAGCCCACACTCGATCACCGTCACCATCACATATCCGCACAAAATCATATTTCCACTTGTCGGCCCGATGCTTGGCACGAATACCATTACCTTGAGAACCATGGTCACGAACGCCATCCTGTGGCCCAACTGCCTCGCGCCATAAACGATTCAGTAAATTTTCGACCCTCTGCGAGACAATGCCATTCCGGCATTGTCTCGCAGTTTTCATGGATGCGTTATAATCGCCGCCTATGAAAGCGGAGTCCAAAGTCTCCAGACTTTGGACCAATGCTGGGCGTGAAGCAATTGGACTCCACCTGCCTTTTCAGAAAGGAGACCCAACAACCAGATATACAGAAATTTGCAACAGGGAAAACAGCGCATGATCCTTTTTAACGTATGCGTAGGATGCGTTCTCTAACGCATCCCGCGCAACACAAAAAGGATGACGAGGACAAGGGTTCTTCATTGCGAAATGAAGTTAATTTCACCCTCACCCCTGCCCCTCTCCCATTTGGGAGAGGGATGTCCGAAGGACAGGGTGAGGGTGAAAAAAAATCGACAGTTCAGCGGAAGCCCTTCGGGCGCGCCATCGCCCGCCATCTTTTCCCTCCAGTTTCAACTTTATGACAACACCGCAAGGGCAACCCTGCGGAGAAAAGCATAAAGAGTGGCGCAACCATCATTACCGGAGCGCGTTTACCGCGACGAAGTGTCATCCTGTCATTTGGAGATTGCTTCGAGCGGGCGAGCGCCGCTCTCGCAATGACATACTTTAATCGTATCTTCTCAATAAATTGGGGTGTGGGGTGTCCTGAGCGCGCTTCGCGCGCTCAGGACACCCCACTTCCCCCCTTCTTTTTGAAAAGATGCTTTTATCAAAAACTGGAGGAACCATCATGTGTGGAATCGTAGGATACGTCGGCGCGCGCGATGCGACGCCGATCATACTCAACGGCCTGAAACGGCTCGAATACCGCGGATATGATTCGGCGGGAGTCGCGGTCATTAATGGGGATCAGATCGAAGTCCGAAGGGATGCGGGGAAGTTATCCCAATTGATCGACCTTGTAACCAAAAGTCCTGTAGCCGGCGCGCCGGGAATCGGTCACACGCGCTGGGCGACGCATGGGGCGCCCTCGGCGCGCAACGCCCATCCGCACGTGGGCAATTCGGGAAAGGTCGTCGTCGTGCATAACGGCATTGTGGAAAACTTTCTCGAATTGAAGGATGAACTCACCAGCGAAGGCGTGACCTTCAATTCCGAAACCGACACCGAAACCATCGTGCATCTTGCGGAACATCTCAAAGCGGGCGGCGGGAATCTCGAATCGGCGGCGCGAAAGACCTTCAACCAGATCGAAGGCGCGAACGTCGTCGTGATGATGTCCACCGACGAACCGGATAAGATCGTCACCGCCAGAATCGGCAACGCCGGCGGCGTGGTCATCGGGTTGGGCGAAGGCGAAAACTTCATCGCGTCGGACATCCCCGCGATTTTGGAACATACGCGCAGGGTTATCTTTTTGGAGTCGCGCCAGATGGCCGTGGTTACGCGCGATAGCGTGCGCATCGAAACGCTGGACGGCGCGGAAGTGAAACCCGAAATCCACACGATCGCATGGGACGCGGTCTCCGCAGAAAAAGGCGAATACCGCCACTTCATGCAAAAGGAAATTCACGAACAAACCCGCGCACTGACAGACACCCTTGCCGGGCGCGTCGACTTTCAGGAGGGCCGCATCCGCCTGCCGGAATTGAACCTCACGCCGGAAATGGCGAAACGAATCCAGCGTATTTACATCACCGCCTGCGGCACGGCGGCCTACGCCGGGCTGGTCGGAAAATACCTGATCGAAAAGATCGCGCGCGTCCCGGTGGAAGTGGTCATTGCGTCGGAGTTTCGTTACAGCGACCCCATCCTCGATTCGAACACCGTCGTGCTTGCGATCTCGCAATCGGGCGAAACGGCGGATACCCTTGCAGCGATGGAGGAGGGGCGAAGGAAAGGGGCGATCAT
>JACPVD010000207.1 GCA_016191895.1 Chloroflexota bacterium
CTGCCGAGCAGGATCACCTCGTCTTTAATGTTTTGAATTTCGGTATCGAACGCTTTTCTGGTCATAAGTCCTCTGGGGTGTCTTGATTTTACATTATCCGAGCGGCGCCGGGGCAATGTTTTGTTCGGTCAGCCACAGGCGCAGGCGGTCCGCGATCTGGTCGCGCACCTTGCGGGTCAGGTCGAGGCGCTGTTCTTCATCCGCTTTTGCCGGGTCGTCGAAGGGCCAGTGTTCGTGGGTCCCCATATTCAGAAAAATGGCGGGGCATTTCTCTTCCGCGTCCGAACAAACGGTGATGACGTGCGCGAAAACGGCTTTGCCGAGATACTCCGTGACGGATTTCGACCACTGGCTGGAGATGTCAATCCCGATCTCGCGCATCGCTTCCTGGACCTCGGGCAGGATTCTGCCCTTCGGCTCCGTGCCTGCGCTGTGGGCTTCGAAGCGCTCTCCCGCCAGTGCGCGGAGAAGTCCCTCCGCCAGTTGGCTGCGCGCCGAGTTGCCGGTGCAAAGGATTAGGACTTTGGGTTTGTTCATGGTTGTTCCTTATGGGTGTGGACAGGTACACACGTGTTTACCTGTCTACTTGTTTACTTTCTCACCCAAACCTTCCCGTCACGTAATCTTCCGTCCGTTTATCGCCGGGGCGGGTGAAGATGGTTTTGGTAGCGTCGAATTCGATCACGCCGCCCGCGCGTTGGTCGTCAATCATCATCATGGCGGTGTAATCGCTGGCGCGCGCCGCCTGCTGCATATTGTGGGTGACGATGATGATGGTGTAGTTCTTCTTCAACTCCTGCATCAACTCTTCGATGCGCAGGGTGGAGATGGGGTCAAGCGCCGAGGCGGGTTCATCCATCAAAATAATTTCGGGCTGAATGGCGATGGTGCGGGCGATGCACAGACGCTGTTGTTGACCGCCGGAGAGGGCGTAGGCGCTTTGTTGAAGTTTATCCTTCACCTCATCCCACAAGGCGGCGCTGCGCAGCGATTGTTCCACAAGTTCGTCCATCTTTCCTTTGAAGCCGTTGATGCGTGCGCCCCAGGCAATATTTTCATAAATAGACTTGGGAAAGGGGTTGGGTTTTTGAAAGACCATGCCGATCTTGCGGCGGACTTCCACGGGGTCTATATCTTTGCTGTACAGATTTTGATTATCCAACAGCAGTTCGCCTGTAACGTGACAGCTTGGCACAAAGTCATTCATGCGATTGAAGGCGCGCAGCAATGTGGATTTGCCACAACCGGAGGGACCAATGATGGCGGTGATCTTCTGCCGTTCAACCTTCATGTTCACGCCTTTGACAGCGGTGAAACTCCCGTAATGAATGGAGAGGTCATTTGTTTCGATTGCGTAGTTATTATTTTCCATATTTCACTTCCAAGAAGGGATTACCATTTGCGCTGAGTACGGTTGCGCAGCAAAATGGCGGTGGCGTTCAATGACAATAACAGGACAAGCAGTACGACGATCGCAGAGGCTGCGATCGAATGGAATTCAGCCTGTGGGCGGGTTGTCCATTGATAGATCTGAATGGGCAACGCAGTGAATTTGGAGAAGGGGCTGTCTGGGTCGAGGCTGATGAAAGTGGAAGCGCCCACCACGATCAGCGGGGCGGTTTCTCCCAGCGTGCGTGAGATGGCGAGGATGCTGCCGGTCATAATGCCTGGCAATGCATTGGGCAGCACATGATGCCAGATCGTCTGCCAGCGGGTTGCGCCAACACCGAAAGCTGCCTGTCGCAACGAATCTGGCACGGCTTTGATGGCTTCTTGCGCGTTGATGATCATGAGCGGCAGGACGAGGATCCCCATTGTCAATCCGGCAGAGAGGACGGTGCGTCCGTTCGAGTCGGTGACGCCGAACATGGCGCCGCTGGTGAATGACTCCATTACGCGGACAAAGACCGCCAGCCCCAACATGCCATACACGATGCTGGGCACGCCCGCCAGGTTGTTAATGTTGGTCTGGATGATATTCGTCAGCCAGTTATGCGGTGCGTATTCCTGCAAGTAAACTGCCGCACCAACCCCGACTGGGAGTGCGAAAAGAATGGCGATGCCCACCAGCCAGAGCGAGCCCAAAACGGCGGTGCGAACCCCGGCGAACTCGGCTTTGGAAGACATGGGCGTGGTCAGGAATTGCGGGGTCAACCACGAACGGAATTCAAGTTCAGCGTCCGGGTATTTTTCGGCAACTTCGGCGCGGATCTCGTCGCCGCGCGTCAGCGAGTCGGTCATACTCCAGGTGGCTTTTGTATCGATCTGAACGAGGCGCTCCAGGAAAAGGATGTAAAGGTCCGATTGCGAGCGGTCCTCCATCTTTTTTTCGTTATCCAGTTTGTTGTACGCGCCGGAGGATAATTCTGCTTTTAGGATGGTCAGCAATTCCTCCTTGGTCAATTCATGGATGGGGGTGGAGGTGAATTCGGCGGGGTCATTTTTGTAATCGTACGCCACGTAACCGAAGGCGCCGTCCAGCACGTTGTAGATCAGGGCGGTCAGGCTGATGATCGCAATGACCAGGGCGGAGAGGAAGAGCGTCTGCCAGATGGTTGCTGTCAGGTAGCGTTTTCGTAATTCGGAATAGAAGGCGGAGCCTTCCGGGTAGTTTTGATTTTGTTCGCTCATTCGTATTGCTCCCGGAATTTGTTGACCACCCATTGGCTGATGAGATTCAAAACCAGCGTGACGAGGAACAACATCAACGCAATGGCGAAGAGGCTGGTGTAGTCAATCGAATTATAGGAAAGGTCGCCGCCGCTGATGCGGGCGATGTGTCCGGTCATGGTTTCTGCGGCATCCAGCAGGTTAAACGAGAAGTTAGGTCCTGCGCCTGCTGCTACTGCCACGATCATGGTTTCACCAACGGCACGCGAGATGCCCACGATCACAGCCGCGCCAATGCCGGAAAGTGCAGCCGGAACAACCACTTGAAGGCTGGTCTCCAGTTTGGTGGCACCCATGGCGTATGCGCCTTCACGCAATGCGCGTGGAACCGCGCTGAGGGCATCTTCGCTCATTGAGGCGATCAGCGGCAGGATCATGATTCCCATCACCAGGCCCGCAGACAGCATGTTATAGACCTGGATGCCGTCCTTGAATATCGTTTTCAAAATGGGCGTAACGAACAGCAGGGCAAAATATCCATACACCACGGTGGGGATGCCCGCCAGAATCTCAAGGATGGGTTTCAGGATCGAACGCATCTTTTGGGTGGCGTACTCGCTCAGGTAGACGGCGGATGCCAGTCCCAGCGGTAATGCGATCAGGATGGCAATGGAACTGGTGGTCAGGGTGGCGGATACCAGCGCCCAAATTCCATATTGACCGATGCCCGGCTGCCATTTGGTGGTTCCGAAGAACTTGCCCAGGGTCACATCGGGATCGTTGAAAAATAACAGGGCTTCCTTGCCAAGTTCATATACGATGGCGACCGTGACGAATATGGAAAGGATGCCGGCGAAGAATAACAACCCTTGAATAAGGGACTCGCTGATCCGCAGTTTCTTTTTCAGGTTGAATTGACGGAAACCCCGCGTTTCCATCGGTTTGATATTGAGGGTCTCTTCCTTCATTTTCTTCTCTCTTGAATGCGCCTGGATGGGTAATGGATATTATTGGAATTAACGTTTGTGTTGTCATTTCGAGCGCCAGCGAGAAATCTAAACTGGCGCAAACAAGATTTCTCCTCGCGGAGTTTACCCTGAGTGTGTCGAAGGGCTCGTCGAAATGACACGCTCCAATCGAAAACCAGGTTTCTATTTTTAATTTCCGATAAGGTCCAACATATTGAAACGCATCTTACTTCAAAAATAACAATAATTCCACAGTTTCAATTGTAAGAAGAAATGGGCTGGTCCCTTTTCAGAGACCAGCCCGGACATTACTGGGTCTTTATTTACTTGCCAACTGCGGTCTTCCAGGCGTCCATTGCGGCTTCGAGGTCAGCGGCGGGAGCGGGGAAGTAACCCACGTCGACGATGTTGTCTTCGAGGTTGGTGAGGTAGAAGTAGACGAACGCGGCGACCTGCGGTTTTTCCTGCATGATGGCGGCGGTGGAGTAGATGAAGAGCGGGCGGGCGAGGGGATACTCACCGGCGTCCACGGATTCCTGGGTGGGCTCAACGCCTTCGATGGCAAGCGCCTTGAGGGTGTC
>JACPVD010000205.1 GCA_016191895.1 Chloroflexota bacterium
CCGAGGAAGCCGCGGATGGTGACCAACGGGGATTTAAGGTCGTGGGAAACGGTGTAGGTAAAGCGTTCCAACTCGGCATTCTTGGATTCGAGTTCGTTGATGAAGGTTTGTCGCTGGGACAGTTCCTCCCGCAGCGCGGAATTAAGGCGTGAATTTTCGATGGCCAGCCCGGCGTATCCGGCAAACAGGCGCAATGCCTCCAATTGTTCCCCTTCAATCGAACGATGGGTGATTCCGTTGTCGGCGCAGATCACAGCGACAGGTTTGCTCCCGGCCCAGGCCGCAACCGCCACATAATCCTTCACGCCGTGCATTTCATGGCCTTCCGGGATATTGTTTTCCGTGTCGTAATTGCGTGTGAAATAAATGCCATCCGGGCTTTGAAGAACGGCGGAAAATGTCGCGCCGAGGGGAAACGATAAATCCCAAAGTTCCACCATTTCGCCGGAATTATTCGTTCCGACCGTATCGTCCATGGACCCCGTTTCCGGGTTGAAGAGAAAGATCGCAAGACGGTCATAGCCGAGGACATCGTGAACGCCATGCCAAATTTTAACGATCGTGGAGCGCAGGTCGTCAAGTTCGGTGACGCGCTTTCCCAGTTGCATCACTTTTTCGAGCATTGCATGCCGCTGGCGTTCGGCCTCCTGCGCTTTCTTGTGTTCGGTGATCTCGCGCGCAATGCCGGTTGTGCCGATCACCTGTCCGCTTTCGTTCAGGATGGGGGTCTTGGTGGTCTCCACCCAATATTCCCTGCCGGCGCTGTCCTGCTGTAATTCTTCCATGCTTTTGCGCCGGCGGCTTTGCATTACCTCCACGTCGTCCTTGCGATAACTTTCAGCATATTCCTTCGGCCAGATATCCGAATCGGTTTTACCGATGATATCCGCGGCGCTCATTCCGGCTGTTTTGATAAATTGCTCGTTCACGGCGATATAACGGCTGTCCAGATCCTTCAGCCATGCAATATCAGGGATATTGTTCAGGATCGCAGCCTGTTGCAGAAGAATCTGCTGCGTTTTTTCCTGCGCTTCCCTTTGTTCCGTCACATCCCTCGTCGCGCCAAAGATTCCAACCAGGCGGTTTTTCGTTTCATCCCAAACCGGATGCGCGAAAACCTGATTCCAACGCGCCTCGCCGTTTTTTGTGAGCGTGCGCACCTCTGTTTTTACGGCCTGGTTTTTATGGAGCAGTTCCATATCCTTCGAGTCTTTTTCGAACTCATCCGGGTGCAGGTGCGCCAGCCAGCCGCCGCTTGCCATGTATTCTTCGAAAGTATAGCCGGTCATTTTCTCGAAGGCTCCCGCCACCCAACTGATGCGCGATTTCCCTTCCGCGTTGACCTCGCTGGAGAATACATAATCGAAACTCACCTGCGAGATCAAGCGATACTTTTCCTCGCTGGCGCGCGCTCTTGCAAGCGCGGTTTTCAAGGTGCGCGATGAAAGGTGTTGAAGCGTGGCCGCCAGGGGAAACAACAACAGACTGACGATCCAGGTGGTGAGCGGGGATGATTCAACCCCATCGAGCGGGAGGTCTTTTCGACCCAGCGTCATCCATCCGCCCGCCGCAAGCGAAAGAAAGGTGTAGGCTGTCGAGCCCCTTCCGCCCAGCAGGATTCCCGCAATAACGATCACCAGCCCGTATCCGAGAGTATAGGCTTCGCTCTTCACGCCGTTGCTTGTATATGCGGTGACTGTGAAGAACAGCCAGAACGCGCTCACCTGAATCATGGATGCCGCCCGTACATATCCGCGATGCAGCATGATCAACAGGGCCGCGTTTACTACTTCGCCAAATACCGCCTGAAGGATCGCACGGGGCACTTGCTCGGGCTCTTGCAGTAAGGTGTATATTAAATATGGAATTGGAACACAGATGAGAGTCCACAAAACGACGTGAAGCACAAAGGTTTGCTGTGTTTTGATCTCATCGTCGAATACCGGGGGGGCCAAGAGCCGCTTAATAAAACTCATGGGTTTTTCAGTTTCCTGAAATCGCCGTCGCGCACTGTAATACCGATGGAATCCAGATGCTCCAGCAAGGCCTGTGCATACTTGCGCGTTGTCTTGAAAAGGTCGCGTGTTTCGGCAAGGGTGATCTGCCCGTTTTCTTGAATCGTCGCGCGAATCTTTTCCGCCATCGAATCGTAATCGCTCTTACGGAAGAGCACGTCCGCTGAAACGGCAACCAATTCCTTTAATTCGATCAACGCGTTGACGACTTCCTCGCCCGCCTCCGTTTGACATTCCTTGACGCTCGGCGTGGAATACGGATTCGACTCAAACCCGCGCATCAATTTCTCGGCCTTTGCCTGTTCCGCCTCATTGAAACGGATCTCATGCCCGGCCTTTGCCGCCCAAAGACCTCCGTCGACGACGGCTTTGTTTTCAATCAATTTGTTGAGCGCGGCGTTGAATATGCGCGGCGGAAGTTTCGATTTACTCTTCAACTCTTCGCGTGGCATGCCGCGCCTTAACCGAAACTGGCTGTGATGCGCGTCGAGCAAGCCTTCGATTCGGTGTTTGATCTTGTTCCATTGCGGAAGCGCGATAATGAGCGATTCGCCCGCCGCTGAAAGGTCGCCGGGTTCCAGCGGAATCAGTTTTCCGTTTTGGATCAATTCATCGAGCGCGTTTTGGGCGTTCGCCGCTTCAAGACGCGACTTTTTCACCGTGTCTTTGATGCTCGAGGCATGGAGCGCAAGCGCAGCTTCGAATAAAACATCCGCAGGGGAGCCTTGCATCAGCAACTCAAGCGATCTCAAAACGGATTCGTCAAAGCGCTTATGCCGGCCTTTTGGCTGGTGATCGATGATCATGCCGCCGCCGAGTGTTTCGCTGGGAGAGGGTCGCCGTAAAATATACCGGTCTCCGCGCACGGCAACGATGTCTTCGCGCAGTTCGAGTTGAATCCAGCCCTCTTTGCCGGGTTTTAGCTCCTCTGCGCCAAGCAGGCGGAGTGTTCCTACCGTTTCGCTTGCACCCACAAAGAACTTCACCTCGTCTCCGTGATTGACCGGCGAGGACGCGTCTTTCAACAAGCGAAAGCGCGCATCGATCCTCCTTGTGGAATGGTATTGCTTTGTATGGGCGACTACTTCCCCGCGTCGAATCGATTCCATGTTCACGCCGGAGATGTTAACAGCAACGCGCGAACCGGGTACGGCTATCTCTTCTTTTTTCCTGTGAGTTTGAAGCCCGCGCACCCTGCCCGATGCCCCGCCTGGCAGTATTTCCACTTCATCGCCGACGGAGAGATACCCGTCAATGAGCGTTCCGGTGACGACGGTTCCAAACCCGCTCATGCTGAACACGCGGTCAATCGGCAGGCGCGGACGGTTGAGGTCCGGCCTTGCGGGTTTGTCTTCCAATAGTTTTGTGAGGGTTGTGAGGAGGATGTCGAGTCCGCTGTTGGTTTTGGCGGAGACTCTGACGATGGGCGCGTCTTTGAGGACGGTATCGCTCACAGCGCCGCGAATGTCTGTTTCGAGCAGGTCAAGCCAGGCTGAGTCGGGAGCGAGGTCGGTTTTCGTCAGTACGATCACCCCGGCAGGAATCTGCAATAAATCCAGAATTGCAAGATGTTCCCTGGTTTGCGGCATTACGCCCTCGTCCGCCGCGATAACAAGCAGGGCTGCGTCGATTCCTCCCACGCCCGAAAGCATATTGCCGATGAAGTCGCGGTGACCGGGCACGTCCACGATTCCGATCTCTTCGCCCTTTGGCAGGGTGAGCCAGCCGAAGCCGAGTTCGATGGTCATTTCGCGAAGTTGCTCTTCTTTGAGGCGGTCGGGGTGTGTGCCAGTGAGCGCCGCAATGAGCGTGGACTTCCCGTGATCTACATGGCCTGCCGTGCCAATGACTCGCATGGTTGAATTTTCTTTCCTCTTTCGCGAAGAAGGATGAAAATGAGTCCAAATAATGCCAATCGGCGCGTGAGAGAACGCGCCCTACGCCGCGTTGTTGAAGGATTTTATTTCTTTGTTTTCTTTCCGTGCCCCATGATACGCTGGTAGGATGTCATCCATTCATGCGCCACGTTCATCAACTCCTGTAATTCCTTTTCGGTGGCATCGGTGGTCTGGTGCAGTTGATCCTGCAAGACTTGAAGCGAGTCATCCAGCGGGGCGATGCGGCTGTCCACCTTTTGCAGATCCTTGCGGATTTCGCGGAACGATTCTTCCGAGGAGAGGCTGTAACCTGTCCAGCGTTTTTGGTCGTCGGTCTTGAAACTGACCCATTCCTGTCTCAGACGGTCTTCCGCGAGGCGTTGCATTTCGGTCACTTCATTGATACGGCGCTCAAGTTTGGCGTTGATCTCTGAGAAGGATTCCTGTGCCTTTTTTGCGCCGCGCATGACTTCGTCCATGTTTTGGATGTGGGTGTCGAGCGCCGCCGTCTCCTTTTGGAAGGACTCATATTTTTCCTTCCATTCCTTCCATGCGCGGTCGCGATCGATTTGGGCCAGGGATTGTTGTTCGAGGAAGGCGGCTTGCGCCTGTTTGCGTTCGAGTTCGGAGGCGATCAGGTCGGTGAAGCGGCTCTCGATGTTTTTCACGCTGTCGGCGGTGACAGTTGCCTTGTCGCGATTTTCGTCGATGCGTTTGCGCAGGGCGGTCACTTCGCCTTGGATATCGGCGACCCGTTTCAGGTCGTTTTTTCGCGTCTCTTCCACGGCTTTGAAGGAATGTGCCATGTCGTCCCGGCCGCGGGCGACTTCATCCACGCGCAGGTTGAGATCGGCAATGTTATTGAGGGCACGCTGGATTTCATCGCCGCGCTCCTTGAGTTGTTTTTTGATTTCGGTCAGGTTGGTGGCGGCTTTCAGTTGAAGGACAGCCTTGTTGACATCGCTGAATTCCGATTGAATCCGCTTTGCGCTTTCGCGTTCGGCACGGACGCGTTCCTTTTCATTTTCTTCGATGGATTTTGTAAACTCGTTTCGCTGTTTGGCCAGGTTGTCTTCGAATAGGTCGATGCGCTTTGTCACCGGGGCAATTTCTTTTATCTGTTTGCCCAGCGTTTTGATTTGTTCTGAAACCGCGTTGACCGTCGTTTCAAAGGATGACAAACGCCCGCCCAGCGAGGTCAACGTGTCCTGATTCTCGCGCTGTTGCTTGTCCAGCCATTCGAGTCGTTTGATGATTTGTTCGAATTCCATGTCGCTCTCCGGTAAGTGTGGGGAAGTGGATCGGCAAAATTATAGCATGCCGCAAAGCGGGTTACTGGCTGAGGCGGCTGAACAATGCCGGCAGGCTGGCGATGAAAGGTTGTAGCGCCTGTGGGAAAATTCCGAGGACAAACAACCCAAGCGCGCCCAAGCCAAGCATGACTCGCTGTGTCCAGGATTCGTTCAATTCCCAGGCCTTGTTCTCTTCCGCCATGACGAAAACAGCCAGGGTGCGAAACGCGGCGATCAGCAGGCCGATCAACCCCAGGAAGGCCCAAAATGAGGTCGCAAGCGATTGTCCGGCCAGTTCCTGCCATAAGGCCGTTCGCGGCGGGAAGCCGGCAAGCAAGGGAAAGCCAGCCATCGAAAGGTGCGCAAGGATGATTCCGGCCGCCGCTGCCGGGTGACTGCGCGCCATTCCCTGTATTTCGCTGAATTGCAGGGAATACGCCTTGCGTTTGATGATCGACAACGCCAGCGACCATACTGCCAGTTCGAGTCCGCGGGGGACGAGCAGGAGAAATACAATGTTGACGACCTCCGTTGAGGCCAGCCCCAATGCAAGAACGACAAGGCCGGTCTCCACAATGGAGGCGTAGCCCATGATACGCCCGATATGTTTTTGCTGTGAGGCAAAGATTCCGCCGCTTGCCGCCATAAGCGCCCCCGCGAATCGAATCGCGTTTGAAAATTGCGGCGACTCGCGAAGCCAGGCGTAACGATCTAAAAACCCGAGAGCAAAAACCGCCGTGAACATCGGCAACGCCCAAAGCAGAAATCCCGTTGCGTAAGGGGATGCTTCTTCTGTAAGCATGGGAATCCAGCTATAAAGCGGAAAGACCGCCAGCAGGAACGCAAATCCCAGCCCAAGCATCACGCCCGCCTGCGCCGTGCTTCCGATATTGCCGGGGCTGGCTTCCACGCCGGCAAGCATCCAGCCTGAAAAAAGGATGAACGGCATGGCGAGGGTCTGGTAGATCAAAAAACGGATGATGCCGCGCCCCGGCCTTTGATACAACGGAACCAGCAGGGGAATAACCAGCATCGCGGCCATGTTCAACAATAACGCCGCAAACAGGAACGGCTCCACCGCGATGGACGCGGTCAACAGGGATACAATCATCAATCCCAGCGAGACGAAACGATGCGCCGTACCTGAGGCCTGTGTGCCAAAGAACCATAGCGCGGCCAATCCGTAAATGATTGCAAGCAGGGGCCTATCTGCCGTGTTCAGTGCGAATGTGCGCCCAAAAAATTGAATTGACGGCGCGATCTTGACCGAGATCGTTCCCAGCAACATGGCCGTATCGATGGGAAGAATCAACGCGACGACGGCAAGGCTTGCGGCGACCGCCCCGGCGATCAGCGGGGAGATGCGTTCGCCCAAAAGAAACAGAATTAAAACCCCCGTGGCAAACGGAATTAAAACCCAAATGATCGGGGCGCTCATGATTCATCCCCGCTTTCAAAAACCGACGACCCCGCCGCCAGCAGATAGGACCCGGCGATTCCAAGCCCAAGATTGGTCACCGCCAGCAGGCCGTTGACGAGAATCGAACTTTCCACAGCGGCGTAGAGAATTTCGAAGCCAGCCAGCAACATGAGCAGGCCGAGAGTTACTCTTAACACATCGGAGGTGAGTCCCAATTGCATCATTCCCGCGCCAATCAGGAGCAGGCTCCCGGCGATCACCGGCAAGCCGAGGCCGGGCGTGCCCGCTTCGATGCGCGCCATCGACCCCGCGGCAACCAGGGCGATAATGCCGATGAGGATGATGCGAAAGCCGCGCCCATGCCGGATGAAATCGTCTTCCGCATTGTCTTCGTCTGTTGGAAGCCCGAGCCGGGTCATGCCGAGTGCGGCCACCACCATCCAGCCGGTGATGAGTTTTGCCGAACCCATCACAAAAGGCAGGTGGCGCGTTGTCAGCCAGAAGGTGGCGATGTATTGCGCGGCCAGCGCGCCGAGAATCACGCGCCAATCGCGGTGAGCCAGCGTTACAAACGATGTTGCCAGAATCAAGCCGACCGCAATCCACGAGATAATATCGGTTGCCATCTACGGAGTCCCCTGCGCCATTAATGAGATAAAGAGAATCATGAAAAGCAATGTCCACATAACGCCGCCTTCGCCTTCAAGCGTGTCGGTGACGGCGCGAACGATTTGCCCAAAACCCCGGTTCAACCCCCATATGCTGTTGTAAACACTCCCGCGTTCCGGCGCGGCCGGCCGCGCCCAATTCCCGCGCACCGGGTTGAAGATGCGAAAACGCGGTGTCGCCCAAACCAGGCCAACGGTCAGGGTGGATGCGATGATGGCTTGCAACCATGCCCCGATCTGCCGCGCTCCGTCCCAGCCGACCCATCCCAGCAAAAATTGAAGCGCAACCGGCAGGATGATACCCGCCGGATACACTTTGCTTGCCCATGTTTCCTGCGAGTCGAGCGAGTCGCGGCCGCTGGGGCGAATCGTGTGGCGGATGTAGCCGGCGATCAACAACGACTGCGCGGCAATTACAAACGGGATGAAGAATCCCAAATTGCCGATCCATGCGCTGGCTGTGAGAGAAAACGGAAGCGACGACAGACTCCATGCGCCTGCGAGCAAAACGCGATTCAGCCACGCATGTTGCACCGATGCGAGGAACAACACGCCGCCTGTGAGGACGAGCGCGCATCCCCATGCCACCGCGCCGAGAGGGTTTCCACCAAGCGCGGCGACCACCGAAAACGCCGCCAGCCCGATCACCCAATACGGACGGCCGGTTAATTCATCCGGCGCACGAAGCCACATCCAGCAACCGTACAACGCGGCAATGATTGAGAGTGTGGTCAAATAAGGTGTGAACACCGAACTTAAACTACCGGACGGCACATGCGCCAGCAACGTCAGGCTCGACGCGGCAGAGATCAACCTGAGCGATGTGCCGAATCCGCGCCGCACGATCGACTCGGCGGAATACGGAAGATGCAACGGCAATACGCCAAGCCTCAGTCCCGCCGCAACGACAAAGTACAAACCCGAAGCCGGCGCGATGTATTGAAAGTCGAACGCGCTTCCCTGCGCAATGCTGACGATGTTCGCCCATAGCAAAATGAAACTCCCCAATGCGCGGGTCGAAATGGATATGACAACCTTTTCGTTATTCGACGGCCCTTCGACTGAGCGCAACTGTGTGACGAGTTCGGTGAGATCGAGCGCGCACCAAATCAACAACAAGGTAAACGGGTTGTATGCCGTCACTGCCAGCAGGCCGAACCCGCCCAGCGCGAGAGTTCCTGCCCATGTGTATGAATTGGCGATCGCCGAACGCGCCACCGCCGTCAGCAACACCGATAAAACAAGACCGGTAATACTCAACGCCAGCGGCCATGAAAATCCGTCTGCGCGAAATAAGATTGGGTTTGCAAAAAGAGTCTGTGGTTGCCATGCCGGCAGGACCAGATCAAAAGGCATGGTCGCCAGCCAGATCAACACGCTCGCCAGCGCAAGTATGGCGCTTCCCACTGCGACCAGCCAGGAATAACGGGCGTTCGGTTGAACCGCATTGACCACGATCAATGCAAACGCGCCGGCAAATAACAGGAAACAGGAAATTAAAATCAACATGGAATAAACAATTGTATCAGTTTTGCAGAGTCTCAAACCACTGGTTTCCCTGTTTTTGCGCCGCGCTCTTCCTCATCTTTGGCTTTGGTACAATCAAGGCATGAGATTTCGACCCGGACAACGAAACTACGCCTGCTGGATTTTGATACTCTTCTGGATGACAACTTCCTGCGCAGCATCCCCACCTGACCTGACTCCCGATCCCGTTTCGACGGCTGTCCCCACGCTGACGCCTTTTCAGCCCCAATCCGAATCATCTCCCACGCCTTTTGTTGTTGCGCCGATAGCCCTCCAACCCGGGCCGACATACACTCCCTATCCCACGCAATATGTTCTGCCTGAAAGCATGCCGACCCCCGTTGTGGATGTATCGTCTGCGGGCGCTTCCACAAATTTCAATCTTCTCACTGCAAACAACCCGCTGACCGGCCTGCCGGTTGCCGACCCCGCGCTTCTGGAGCGAAGGCCGATGGTTGTGAAGGTTGCCAATGCGCCGGATTACATCCGCCCGCAATCGGGGTTGACTCTGGCCGATGTTGTTTTCGAATACTACATCGAATGGGGCGAGACGCGCTTCATTGCCGTAATGTATGGGATGGATTCTCCGATGGTGGGACCGGTGCGCTCGGGGCGTTATTTTGATGAACACGTGGCTCGCATGTACAATGCCTTTCTGGCTTTCAAAGGCGCCGACCCGCGCGAATTATCCTATTTGGAAAACAGCACGCTGAAGGATTTTCTCGTCCTCGTTTACAGTTACGAAAGCATTTGCCCTCCGGTGACTCTCGGAACCGGGCGCCGCGACAGTTACAACAACGCTTTCTTCAACACAACCAAATGGGCCGCCTGCGCCGCAAAGAGGGGGGTGGATAATTCGAGGCCAGTTCTGCGCGGCGGCTTTTTCTCGGAAGAAGTTCCACAAAGCGACCTTCCCGCCGACCGCATTTATTCCTTTTATTCCAGTTATAGTTACAACTATTGGCAGTATGATCCCGCCACCCGCAAATACTTTCGCTATCAGGAGGCGAACGACATCGTGGCGAAAAAAAACGAGGCTTACAGTCTTTTATTCGACAAGCAGACCGACCTGCCGGTGAATACCGATAACGTGGTGATTGTTTTTGCGCCGCACACCTTTGCGAATCAATACGACGCGAAAGATGAGGTCTACCACATCGACCTGGTTGATTCCGGTGATGCAATGGTCTTTCGCGATGGAGTCGCCATCCCTGCGCGCTGGGAGCGTACCGACGAAGACCAGCCCCTCCTGCTTACCACGCTGGCGGGCAGTCCCATCTACCTGCGCCCCGGCCGCACTTTTTATGAAGTAATGGGCGCCAATTCCATTTTCAAGCAGGATGGAACGCACTGGCGCTTTACATTTCAAACTCCGTGATGATACTGGAGTGCAGACTTTAGCCTGCGTTTGTTCGGCAAAAGGCGAATTGACGCTTCGACACGCCCTTTGGGCAGCCAGCGCGGGCGTCTGCACTCCCCGCGTAATTTGTAATGTGCCGATAAGGGGGAGAAGTGGGATGTTGTGAGCGTGTGAAGCGCGCCCAAAACACCCCACATTCCCTTTTTTGTAGAGAAAATTTCTTTAAGAAACGGTCTCTGAGAGGATACGATAATGGATTAAAATGATTTGTATTCACGCCGTCGTTCCAACATCTCACGGAGTTTCCCATGACCTTTGACCCCGTCTTTCTCAGCAACCTGACCCTTGTGTTGACCGCCTTTGGCGGCGCGTTCCTCGCCGCGTTATGGATCAGCCTCGTAGTGTGGACGTATCGCGATATCCGTGCCCGCGCCCGCGACCCATTGGTGCAGACTCTCGCGGCCCTGCTTGTGGCGGTGTTGAATTTACCCGGCGTGTTGGTGTATTTAATTCTTCGTCCGCCGCGCACGTTGGAGGAAGAATACCAACGCACACTCGAAGAGGAAGCGTTATTGCAGGCATTGGAAGACCTTCCGCTTTGCCCCGGCTGCGAGCGCCGCGTAAAAGACGAATGGCAGATATGCCCCAATTGCCATACCAAATTGAAGAAGACCTGCGTCAATTGTTCGAAGTTCATGGAACTTTCGTGGAATCTCTGCCCATTTTGCGGCACGCCTGCGCCCGGCATGCGGCTTGAATCTACCAGCATGGACGACGCCCTGCGCGGGTTGAAAGAAGACGGACGGGATGAAGTGAAGGTCGATACTTCCCAATGAAAATAGATTCCATCACTCTGCATCACATCTCCATGCCGCTTGTCTTACCGTTCGAGACGTCGTTTGGCCGTGAAACCGACCGCGAATGTATCCTGCTTGAAGTCAGATCGGAAGGATTAACTGGTTATGGCGAATGTGTCGCCTCGCGCGATCCCGGCTATAACTATGAGACCACCGGCACGGCATGGCATATCCTCAAAGATTTCATTGCGCCGTTGATTCTCGGAAACGACGTAAAAGACGCCGCAGACTTTCAAATGCGCGTCTCTGGAATCCGCGGGCATCACCTTGCGAAGGCCGGCGTGGAAATGGCGCTGTGGGATCTGCTTGGCAAACGCGAAGGTAAGTCCTTGCGCGAACTGCTGGGTGGCGCGCGGGACGCGAAGCGGGTAGAGGTGGGAGTCTCGATCGGGATTCAGGAATCAGTTCAAGGTCTGGTGCGAAGCGCGGCGGGGTATGTTGATCAGGGCTACGCCCGGGTGAAGATCAAGATCAAACCGGGCAGGGATGTTGAAGATGCGTCCGCCGTTCGCCGCGAATTTCCAGCCCTGCGCCTGCAAGTGGACGCGAATTCGGCCTATTCACTGGACGATGCGAGGATTCTCAAGCCGCTCGACGATTTGGATTTGCTGTTGATCGAACAGCCGTTGTTCGAAGACGATATCTGGGATCATCATAAATTGCAGGCCGAATTCAAAACGCCGATCTGCCTGGATGAAAGTATTGTCTCGCCTCGGCATGCGCGATATGCGATGGAAATGAAAGCCTGCCGCGTGATCAACATCAAGCCGGGAAGATTGGGTGGAATAAGTCAGGGAGTGCTGGTGCATGACCTGTGCCGTGAACAATCCATGCCTGTTTGGTGCGGCGGCATGTTGGAAACTGGCGTTGGTCGCGCCTCAAACCTTGCGCTGGCATCCCTGCCGAATTTCGTTTTGCCCGGCGACATTTCCGCCTCTGATCGTTACTACGCCCGCGACATTACGAATGAGCGATTTGTATTGAATCCCGATTCGACCATCGACGTTCCCCGCGCCCCGGGGCTTGGGGTGACCATTGACGAAAAGGCTTTGAAGGATTTTTCGCTTGCGTCGTTGACGATGCATTAAATTGAGGAGTGGAGTGTTTTGAACGCGCATCACGCGTTCGAAACACTCCACTTTTCCCCTTCTTTTTGACAATATGCTCACTTTGTCTGAATCGGGCTAGTGGGCGGGGCGGTTGGCGAAACGGTTAATTTCCCGATCCATTCCTCCGCCTCCTTCGGATGTTTGAAATGAATCACCTTCAGGTGGGCGTTTTCGGGCCAGGAGAAGAACTCGGGATACTCGCGCTTCCTGCGCCAGTAGGTTATGAACAGCCAGTGAAAAAGGGAATCTTTCGACCAGAGTTTCATATGAGGCCAAAACGACTCGCGGTTGCCGTTCCATAACTCCTCCTGTGTGACCGCCCTGCTGATGGTGCGAGTCAGCAGGCGCCAGAAGACAATGGGAAAAGGATAATCGAGCCAGATGATCAATTCCGCCTTCGGCCAGATGATATCGCGGACAACGTGATAATTCCCCGCCAATACCCAGGCTGGCGAGTCTGTTGCTATATCGGCGCGTTCGCGGAAGTCGTACAAATCCGCCTCAACCCAGTTCGGTTCCCAATGAAGCGCATCCAGTTCGACAAAATCCGCATGGATGAGGCTGGCAAGCCGCTTCGCCAGCGTGGATTTTCCTGAAGATGTTGTGCCAATAATGACGATGCGTTTGAAAGGAAATGAATTCATGGGGCGGGATTATAATAGCCATACAAAAACTTAACATCAGGAATTACCATGTTTGACCTCCCCGATAACGAAATTCTCCCCCTCTCCAAAGAACATGTCTTCTGGACGTGGTCTGCGCAGGCGAAAGTCAACCCGATTGCCGTGAAGAAAGCCAAAGGCGTGTATTTCTGGGACGTGGACGATAAAAAATATCTCGACTTCAA
>JACPVD010000206.1 GCA_016191895.1 Chloroflexota bacterium
ATGATGACCGATTTGCCCGCGACGATTCCACCCACCACGCCAAAGGCCTTCGACATCGTTCCAATTTCGACATCTACTTTGCCGTGCAGACCGAAGTGATCCACAATGCCGCGCCCGCCTTTTCCAAGCACGCCTTCGCCATGCGCGTCATCGACCATCAACAAAATATCGTATTTCTTCGCCACTTCATAAATATCGGGTAGCGGGGCGATATCGCCATCCATGCTGAAGACGCCATCAGTGATGATCATGGCGCGGCGGTATTGACTCAGGTTGGCTTGAATCTGCCCTTCGAGCGATTTCACGTCGTTATGTTCATACGCGATGATCTTCGCGCCAGACAGGCGGCAGCCATCGATGATCGATGCGTGATTCAATCGGTCTGAAAAGATCACATCTTCTTTGCCGACCAATGCGGGCACAGTTGCAAGGTTTGCGGTGAAGCCGCTCTGGAAGGTGATGGCCGCTTCCACGCCTTTGAATTGCGCGAGACGTTTTTCCAATTCCACATGCAAAGTCATCGTCCCTGCAATCGAGCGGACCGCGGCGGGGCCGATGCCGAATTCCTCCGTCGCTTTTTTCGCGGCCGCCGTCAGCGCGGGATGATTCGCGAGTCCCAGATAATTGTTCGAGCAAAAATTCAAAACTTTTTTTCCATCCACCGTCAGCCATGCGCCCTGCGGCGAGCCGATGGTGCGGATGTTGTTATACAGCCCCTGCGATTTCAGGCCGTCGATCTCCTGCTGAATCCAGTCAGTTTTGGACATGGGGTTTCTCCTTTTTAGATTATCTGCGTAGGGGGCGTTCTCCAACGTCCCCATCGGCGTGAGAGAACGCCGATTAGGCGCCAGGGTCTTCAGGGAACTGTCGTCACCTGAACGGACGGCGTAAATTTATTATAGCCACTTCCCCCGCGACATGTGTCACGGTTTTCCTATGAAATGGGCATCTTTTCCGCGCCAGTAATAGACTCGCAGGTTTGTTTGAATGAGCGACTCGACCAGCGTGATCCCCAGCGGTTCCACTTCATAGTACGTGTAATAATATCCATCGGTGTCCGGCGCGGTGGCGCAGCCATAGAACATATTTCCGCATGTAACGCGCATGGGCAGGAGGAGGATCAACGCTGCGATCGCGGCCCAAATTTTCTTTTTTCTACTCATGGATATTCACCTCCGCCAGCAAACCCAACTCGGCAAGCGCGCTCAACACATTGGACTCCGCTCCCTGTTTGACGACGACCGCTGTCGGGCTTAAGACTTCGCCGAGAAATTTGGCCGCCTTCGACTTGCGCATCTCTTCCATGACCTCCGGCCTGCTGACTCGCAACACAAGCAGGCTCTCCACCCGGGCCTCGGTGCCGTGCGCCTCCCATTGCTTGAGCGCCTTCACCAACGCCGGCGGGACATTTCCATTCGTGTGCCTGACAAGCAGGGATAACAATTGCTCGGCTTTGAGTCCCTGTCCTTTGGCGTGTGTCAACGATTGTGCTGTGACTTGATATTTATATTCATCTTTTTGGGTGGTTGAGTCAACCCACTCGCAGAACCGCGAAATTTGATAACGCGCCGCGCGCGAGAAATAACGTGAAAGGGTTATCCTGCCGTTGGAAGAAACGGTCATTTTCTCTTCAACTTGCGAACCTTCAACCTTCAACCCAATCGTCCGGAACGCCGTTGCCTCCCTCCCTTCTTCCGGCGCGGCCAGATCTGCCATGCCAAGCCAGTGCAATGTGTGGATGAAGTGTTTGACCAGCGCGCCATCCACCGAATCCCAGTAGGCGAATCCGCGCAGGTATTGGCCGTCTGATTCGCGTTTGATGAACCAGGAGTCGTAGTCGCCGGCGGGGCGTTGGAAATCGGGAAATTTTTCCTTGATGGCGCGGACGAATGCGGGGATGCTCCACCATTTGTTTTGCGGAATCGCGCCGATGAGATCGAGCAAAAACTCGCGCGTCACCTGCGGCTGGTTGGTCCACTCTCCTTCGCAGAGAAGGCCGGGAATTAGGCGCAGTTCGTCGTAGGTGGGGGATGCCTTCCACGCTTCGATGAGACTTTTTAAAGCGCCTGTGCGGGAGTCTTCGAGAAAGAATTTTACGGTTTCGGTTTGCGGCTCGTCGTTTGCGATGATTCCAGCCGCAATCAATAATTCCCGCAAGCCAGCCTGGGGTTTGGGTTCTGTTTTCCCCATGCGCAAGGCGGCAAGCCAGGTGGTGGCGTCGTCCAAAATATGATCAGTGGCGGGAATTGCGAAGGCCTTCTCGACCGGCGTAGCGGGACGACCAGGCGGTTCGCTGGTTGTGATTCGAGGAGCTTCGCTCATTTCGAAGCGGATCAATTCCAGCAAGTCATCGGGGATGTAGGCGAATTCCTGCGCGCCTTTGTCGGTGTCGAAAAAGGCTTTGGCAAGCAGGCCGCGATAAAAAAGATTTTCGGCCGGCGAGATCGGTTTAAGATGTGGGCGTTCCCTCTCGCGCCTGGCTTCTCCCATTTCGCGGATGTCGCCATATTTGCGCGAGAACGCCACCCATTCCATTTTGCCGTTTGATTCAAGGAGCGCGCCAAGCGCGGAGCGCGTTTGCGGGGAGAGAATGTCGATCGTTTCCGTGACAGTTTCCAGGTCCAGCACGGATGCGGAAAGTTCTTCCGCGGCTGAATCCAAATCCAGCGATTCGAGTTCGAGTCCCCATGATGCCGCGATGATGCGGATGAGTCCGATATCGTATTTGAGAAAGGTGTGAATTAAGTCGGGCATGGGCGGGTATAAGTGTATCCATGTAAACAAGTACGTGCGTATTGTACCTGTCCGCGTGTTTACATGTCTACGTGTTTACCCTCTAACAACCCTCAACGCCTTCGGCAGAATTTCCAGGCTCAATTTGCGCAGGTTGCTTCCAAAACTCGTGAATATCTCGCCATCGGCATGGATGTATAACGGGCGATCTGAGACGAGGTTGAATTTTTTACACCCGCCCATGCGGATCTGTTTGAAGCGCATGTGCGTGCCGTTCATGAATTCGGGCACGAGGCGGAACATCATGAGGCGGGAAATTTTGTTGACGATGACATATTCCATTTTTCCATCGTTGTTCTTTGAATTGGGCGAGAGCATGAAGCCGCCGCCTTCACGGGGGCCATTGCATAGTGTGACCATCAACACGCTGTTCTCCCATGTTTCAGCGTCGGTTTCGATTTTTACATTCGCAGGATCGTGGTTGAGCAGGATGGTTTGAATCACCGCCGTGAGATACATGAGAAAGCCCTTGACGATGGGCAATTTATGCGAGCGGATGGTGACCACGGCGTCGAAGCCGATGCCGAGCGTGTTGTCGAAATATTCCCTGCGGCCGTGTTCGTCGGTGAGAAGTCCCATGTCTACGGCCTGAACGTCTTCGGCTTTGAGCGCGTGGGCGAGGGCATGCGCGGGTTTTTGCGTAATGCCGTTGGAAAAGGCGAAGTCGTTGCCCGATCCTATGGGAACGATACCCATGACCGGGCGTTTGTTTTCGGGAACCTGCATGAGTCCGTTCATCACTTCGTGCGCGGTGCCGTCGCCGCCCATGGCGATGACGAGGTCATAGCCTTCCTCTGCGGCCTGTTTTGCGAGTTCGATGGCGTGTGTAGGATAGACCGTGCCGCTCCACGAGAGTTCGCCTTTGAATTCCTGTGCGATGGGACGCAGGTCGTTTGCGACTTTCCATGCGCGTCCCATGTCGGCCATGGGGTTGAGGATGAGTTTTACCTTGCGCGGCTGGAAGGGAGCAGACATGGTTTGAGTCTCCTGGGTTGGTTTTGCGCCAGTATAACCCCGCTTGTATTTTCATGGGTATTTATGGGGTTGGGTTGTCGATCGGCTTTTCGCCAGCGGTGATCGGGTCCAACTGCCCGGTGGGTTTTTTTGCGATGCTGAACGATCCGCGATGGTATTTTTTTGCCTGATACAACGCCGCATCTGCCGCGCGAAGAAGGTCGCTGGCATCCTTTGAATGCAAAGGATAGACGGCAACGCCGGCGGTGATTCCGAGTTTGATATCGTCGACTCCGGGAATGGGCGGGGCATACCCGTTAACGAGGTCTATGATTTTCTGTGTAACCCGCTCGGCAATGGCCTGATCGGTGTCGCGGATGATCAGGGTCAATTCGTCGCCGCCATAGCGGGCGAGAAAATCCGTCGGGCGAATGTTTTTTGTAAGATAATTAAAAAGGGAATTGAGAATTTCATCGCCGATCACATGCCCGTGCGTGTCGTTGACGTTTTTAAATCCGTCCAAATCCATCATCACCACGGAAAACTGGGTGTGTTCGCGCTGGGCATGGCGGATGTCCTCTTGCAAGCGTTCATCCAATGCGCGGCGATTGGGCAGGCCGGTGACAATATCGGTGTTTGCCAGTTCAGACACCATCTTGTACAGACTTGCGTTTGAAATGGCAACCGCGGCCTGATCCGCCAGCAGGCCGATCAGGCGTAACTCTGAACGGGTGAAACTTCCGGTGATGCTTCTCGAGAGGTTCATGACTCCCACAATGGAATCCTTGATCTTGAGAGGAATGCCGATGATTGAGCCTGTCCAGTATTCCGGGGTATTTTTGTAAAGAGGATGTTTTGCCATGTCTTCCACGATGATCGGCGCCCCGCTATTGACCACGGAGAACGTCAGCCCGTCTTTTCTGGGCGCGAGAGGCTTGTTCTTTGTCCCATCCACATCCAGGGATGCGCCAAAGGTGAGTTTTCCATGCAAGTACAAAAAGATATGCGCCGCATACGAGCGCTTGACCAGCCTCATGGCCTCGGCGACGATGGTCTCCAGCACGGTTTGCAGGTCGAGGCTGGAGGTGAGATTCAGGCTTAATTTTCTCAATGCATCCAGTTCGTTGGCTTGTTGCTTCACCATCGACATCAACGAGTGTTTGGAGATGATTTCCTGTGTGAAGGTTTTGATCTGGTTGTTCTTATCGCGCGGATACGGGGATGACTCGGCGGCTTCCACCAGCGCCTGAATCAGTTTTAATATCCCCTCCTTTTCATCAGCGGGAATCGAAGCATCTGTACTGATGATTTCCCACGCGCGACCAAAGACACCTTCAATGCCTTCGTTTTTGTCATTCATATTGCGCCTTTTTTATCATATTACTACATGCGCGCCAACACGCTGTTTGTACTATTTCATACAGTCTTGTCCAATTATATGCTTTTTTCTCCGCAAATTGGACTGTGTTAGAATAACAATCACATTCTTTTTTCGAGGAAACTTGTGACCCAATCATCCAAGCCCGCTCCTGCAACGCCATTAAGCCCGCGCCGCCGGGCTGTTATTATCGGCGCGTCCGATGGTTTGGGCGCCTCCCTTGCCTGGAAACTCGCAAAGGAAGGATACACCCTTGCCCTTGTTGCGCGCCGCGTGGAAAAACTAAATACCTTGTGCGCCGAGATCAACTCGTCTCACAACGAAGTGCGCGCGCTTCCTTACAAACATGACGTGTCGAATTACGATGAGGCCCCGACCCTGCTCCGCAACATCGTCGCCGACATCGGTGGGCTGGATGTGTTCGTGTTTGTGGCGGGAGTCAACTTTCCGCCCGGGGTCAACAACTATAACTTCGAGGGCGATCGCAAAATGATCGAAGTGAATTTGATCGGTGCGATGGCCTGGCTCAGCCCGGTGGCTGAAATGTTCCAAAACGCCAAAGCAGGACAAATCGTGGGTATCTCCTCCGTTGCCGGCGACCGCGGACGAATCGGCAACCCCGGTTACAACACATCCAAAGCCGGGCTCTCCACCTATCTTGAAGCGCTTCGCAACCGGCTTACGCGTCACGGCGTGAACGTGCTGACGGTAAAACCGGGCTTCATGAAAACAGACATGCTCAAAGCCGCTCAGGGCGGAACCCCGTTTGCCATTACGCCCGAAAAAGCCGCCGACGATATTTATCAGGCCATGCGCAAACGCAAACAGGTGATCTACACCGCGTCCATCTGGCGCTGGATCATGCTTGCCATTCAGCATGTGCCGTCGGTCATCTTCCGCCGCATGTCTTTCTAGCTCATTGTTTACCGCGAAGGCGCGAAGACCACAAAGGGTCGCAAAGAAAATCTTTTAAGAATCTTTGCGGTCTTCGCGGTGAAACGCATTGAAAAGTCTCATGCAAAAAAACTTCACCCAACTCGAAAACTTCGGCCATTCCCTGCGCGCGCCGGCCTATCTCATCCGTCCCAACACAATCGAAGAAATTCAATCTGTTTTTCAAGCGGCGAAAAAGACCGGGCTTACCGTCATTGCGCGGGGAGCCGGGCGTAGTTATAACGACGCCTCGCTCAACGGCGGCGGCATTGCGCTCGATATGCGCGGCATGAATGCCATCACCACATGGGATAAATCCACAGGCCGCGTCACCGCGCAACCGGGAGTCACGCTTGAACAACTCTGGCAAAAGGTCGAGCCCGACGGCTGGTGGCCTCCCGTTGTTTCCGGCACGATGAAAACCACGCTGGGCGGATGCCTTGCCGCAAACATTCACGGCAAAAATAATTTCAAGATGGGCACCATCGGCGAGCATGTGATCGAATTCAACGCCGTTCTTCCGACCGGCGCGGAAATCGCCTGTTCCCCCAAAAAGAACGCTGACTTGTTCTACGCCATGATTAGCGGCCTCGGACTGCTGGGAATCTTCACCTCGATCACATTGCAAATGAAACGCATCCACTCCGGACTGTTGGTTGTGGACGCCTACCCGGTGCAGAATCTCCACCGACACCTTTCCGCCCTGCGCGAAGGCGCTCCCGGCAACGATTACATCGTCGGCTGGCTGGAGACGTTTGCCGGCGGTTCTTCTCTCGGCCGCGGACAGATTCACGCGGCGCGATACCTGCGTGAAGGAGAAGATCCCAACCCGCAGGAAACGATGAAGATCGCGAACCAGATTCTCCCACCCCGCATTTTCGGCGTGTTCCCCAAATCGATCCTGCATTATTTCATGTCGCCGTTTGCGAATAATTTTGGGTGGCGAATGGTCAACATCGCAAAATACTTCGCTTCCCTGCGCAAACACACCTTCCGCCAGTCGCATGCGGCGTTTCATTTTCTTCTGGATTACGTCCCCAACTGGGAGTTGTCCTATGGGCGCGGCGGGTTGATCCAATATCAATCCTTCCTGCCGAAGGAAACCGCCGAAGCCGCATGGACGGAGATGATTCAACTCTCGCACAAAAACGGCCTGCCCTCCTATCTCGGCGTCACCAAACGCCACCGCCCCGATAAATTTTTGCTCACCCATGCAGTAGATGGATTTTCGCTTGCGATGGATTTTAAAGTCACACGCAGCAATCGCGCAAAACTTCATGCCATGTTGCAGGTTTTCGATCAAATCGTTTTGAACGCGGGCGGGCGATTCTATTTTGCCAAGAACAGCGAAACCACCGCCGAAACCGCCGCGCAACTTTATGGAAAAGAAACGCTGACCAAATTCCGCAAACTCAAAAAACGCTGCGACCCCAACCACCTGCTCGAATCGAATCTGTATCGAAGAATATTTGGAGATTAATGAACTTTACCGATTATCAAACCAAATCCCGTGCCACCGCCAAATATCCCGCCATTGGGCATGCGGTTGTGTACCCCACGCTTGGTCTCGTCAACGAAGCCGGCGAAGTGGCGGGTAAGATCAAAAAAGTCTTCCGCGACAAAAACGGGGAGATCAACGCCGAAACCCGCGAAGCCCTCAAGTCTGAACTTGGCGACGTGCTCTGGTATCTCGCCCAAACCTGCACCGAACTCGACATTTCCCTCGATGAAGTGGCCGAGTCGAATATCGCAAAGCTTTTAGACAGGCAGGCGCGCGGCAAGATTCAAGGCGATGGGGATAACAGGTAATCATCGGTTGAAAGTTCAAGGTTTGCAAGTTGAAGGTTTGCAAGTTGAAGGTTAAAACCTGTATCTAAACAAAAACCTTCAACTTTCCAACCTGCAACCTGTAAACTTTAGACCGTAAGGAATCTCTAACCATTTTCCAACACGGACTCGCCCCGCTTTTTGGTACAATGCCCGAAGATACAGGAGATAATTATGGCTGGCATGGAAAGATTTACACAGCGGGCAAGGCGCGTACTCAGTCTGGCGCACCAGGAAGCGGAGCGCGCCCGCCAAAACAATATCGGTACCGAACACCTGCTCCTCGGTTTAATGGATGAAGAAGGCGGCGTGGCAGGCAGGGTCTTGCGCGATCTTGGCATGACTCCCGACCGCGTCCGCGAAGTGGTGCAGCGGGTTTCCGGTCCCGCGACGAATTTCGATCCGCGTCAGATCGAACTCGCCCCCGAAACGCAACAAGTCCTCGAATTTGCAGTGGATGAAGCCCGCCGACTCGGGCATCACTACATTGGAACCGAACATATCCTGCTCGCGCTCGTGCGAGTCGAATCAACCGGGATGGAAGCCCTGCGCAGACTCGGAGTCACGCCGGATCAGATTCGCCGGCAGACCCGCCGCGTGTTGAACGAAACCGCGTCTCCATCCTCGCCGACGCCTGCCGGCCCGCCATCGGGCAGGGGCGGCCCCTCGGGAGCCAACCCCAAAACACCCCTCATCGATCAACTTGCCTCTGATTTAACATCGAAGGCCGAAGAGAAAAAACTCGACCCGGTCATCGGGCGTCAGATGGAGATCGAACGCGTCATTCAGATATTGGCGCGGCGCACAAAGAACAAC
>JACPVD010000221.1 GCA_016191895.1 Chloroflexota bacterium
CGACCAAAATCACAAGCACGCCCGAAGCGCGGGGGTCGAGCGTTCCGGTATGACCGGCGCGGCGCAGACCGGTGCCGTTGCGAATGGCTTGTACAACGTCGTGGGAAGTCATGCCCACGGGCTTATCAATCACGAGTGCGCCTGAGATGGCGTTCTTTACATCTTGACTGTTCATGTTTGGATTCCTCCTGAATTATCCTTTTTTCCTTGTTCTAATTATGACACATTTATCTAAATTTGCAATATTAAAATCCGTACAATGCATGGCTTTTCCAAAGTCAGGAAAACCTTAACGCGAATTTCTTAATTGGTTTTCGCGTAAATTCGCCCAATTTGCGCTTTTCGCGTTAAACCTTGCTGCAAATTCAAAGGGACGTCAAGCGACTTTGCAAAAACCATACCGTACAATGGTACCAATCTGAATGGACAAATTTTACAGATTCAATAACTCTTTTGTTTTTGCAAGGGCTTCTTTTTGAATATCTGCCAGGCTTCCTTCGATATCCGCCCCTGCGGCGGCGGCGTGACCGCCTCCGTTGAAGTGTTTGGCGATGGGGGATACATCAATGCCCGGTTGCAACGCCCTCCATGAAATTTTTACATGATTGTTTGCCTGCTCCACAAAGACCATCCCGACCTTGTTGCCGTCTATGGCTGAGATCATATTGATCAGGTCGGCGTCGTCGTTCCCGCCGTAGCCCGCGGATTTGCGGTCGTTCAACGTGAGCGTACCCCAGACGATCCCATTTTTGCTTTCGAGGCTAGCAAGACCCGCGCCCCAATACTTTGCGGCGGGGAAGGATTTCCTCACCAGCGACTGCATGTAGATCTCTGGAAGGTCTACGCCGGTTTCCATCAGCGTCGCGGACTGGCGCAATGCTTCGGGAGTTACGTTCGAGGTGCGGAAGCCGAGCGTGTCGGTGATGATGCCGGTCAGCAGGGCGGCGGCGGCAGGTTTGCTGATCGGCAGACCCCACCCAGGCAGGTGGTTGGTGAGGATCGCCGCCGTGGCAACCTCGTCCGCTTCGATGAGATTCAGTTTTCCGAAATTCTCATTGGTTTTGTGATGGTCGATATTGATATCGGGCTGACCGAAATTCTCGAAGATTTTCCCCGTGCGTTTGAAGTCGGCGCAATCGACGGTGATGAAAGTGTCGTGCCCGCCTGCCGGTTCTTTCTTTACCTGGCTGCTGCCTTCCAAAAATTTGAACGATGACGGCACGCCGTCTGCGAGGATCATTTCGACGGTTTTGCCAGCCTCCTGGAGAGCCAGCCCCAGCCCGAGCAGGGAGCCGATGGCGTCTCCGTCCGGGCGTACGTGTGATGCGATGACCACTTTCTTTGCGTCGGCGAGTCTTCGACTGATTTCCCCTGAAACCTGATTGTTCAATTTCTTTTTCTCCATTGAATGGTCCGCGCTTCCCGGCGCGGGCGTTACGCTTGTTCGCTATTTCTTGTTTCTTAATTCTGCAAGAATCTTTTCGATATGGTCGGCGTTCTCCGGGGTCGGGTCCCAGTGGAATCTCAGCCTGGGGAAGGAACGCAATTCCATCCGTGAGGAGAGGATCCGCCTGAGGAAGCCGGAAGCCGATTCGAGTCCAGCCAAAACCTCGGCGGAGCGCGAAGCGCCTTCCACAGCCGAAACATAGACTTCGGCGTAGGCAAGTTCCCGGTCCACCTTCACGCTGGTCAAAAAGATTTGTTTAAGGCGCGGGTCGTTGACTTCCTGGATCAGCAGTTCTGAAATCTCCTGCTGAATGCGGTCTTCGATGCGTTTGATGCGGATGGGTGAGGGCATGAAAATACCAATTACCAATTACCAATTACCAATTACATGTAAATTGTAATTGGTAATTGGAGGTTTTTATTCCAAAATATAACACACCAGCGAATCGCCGGGCTGGATGTCTGCGAAGTTCTTGAAGCCGACGCCGCATTCGTATCCCTGACGGATCTCCTTCACGTCGTCCTTTTCGTGGCGCAGGGAGGAGAGATCGCCTTCGTAGATAATGTCGGAATTTCGGTAGAGACGCACTTTCGCGCCGCGCTTCAATTCGCCGTCCACCACGCGGCAACCCGCCACGCGCCCAAACTTGGACGCGGTGAAGACTTGCAGCACGGTTGCCTTGCCGAGGATCTTTTCTACATAATCGGGTTCGAGCATACCCTTGAGGGCTTTCTCGATGTCTTCCGTCATGCGGTAGATGATCTCATACAGGCGGATGTCCACGCCTTCCTTTTCCGCCATGCGGCGGGCGTCCACGTCGGCTTGCACGTTGAAACCGATCATGATCGCCTTCGAGGCGGCGGCGAGCATCACATCATTGTTGCCGATATTGCCAGTTTCGGCGTGCAGGACCTTGATGCCGATCTCACCCGCGCCGAGTTTGTTCAATTCGGTGATGATCGGGTCGAGTGAGCCTTGCACGTCGGCTTTGACGATCAGGTTGAGTTCCTTCGCCTCGCCCGCCTGCACCCTGGAGAACATATCTTCAAGCGAGAGTTTTTTGCGGGATTGCGCCTGGGTCTTTATGGCTTCAAGCCGTTCACCGACAATGACGCGCGCCTCTTTTTCAGATTCTACAACTTCGAACAAATCCCCAGCCGAAGGGACATCGCTCAGTCCCATCACCGCCACCGGCGTGGATGGACCCGCCTTCTTGACCGGCTTGCCCTTGTAATCGGTGATTGCGCGTAATTTGCCGTGCGCCGTTCCCGCCACAACCACATCGCCTGATTCAAGCGTCCCGTTCTGGACGAGCAGGGTCGCCATCACACCCTTCGATTTATCCAATTCCGCCTCGATGACCGTACCGATCACCTTGCCGCTCGGGTTGGCTTTGATCTCGCTGCTGTCTGCCACAAGCAAAACGCCCTCGAGCAGGTCGTCTATGCCCTTCTTCTGCTTGGCAGAGACAGGCACAACCATGGTATTGCCGCCCCAATCATCGGGGACGAGTTCCATTTCAGCGAGTTGTTGTTTGACGCGGTCCGGGTTGGCATTGGGTTTGTCGATCTTGTTCAGCGCCACCACAATCGGCACGCGCGCCGCTTTGGCGTGGGCAATCGCTTCCCTTGTCTGGGGCATCACGCCGTCGTCGGCTGCCACC
>JACPVD010000218.1 GCA_016191895.1 Chloroflexota bacterium
ACCGTCTACGACCTGGCCCAGCAATCCGGCGTCCGCTTTCAGGTACGAAATACCCTTACCCCTGCCGACCTTGCCGACCCGACTTTGAAAGTGGTCATTGTGTTGCCGCCCGATCCCGGCCTTGCCGCGCTTGCGCCGACTGCGCCGGGCGTGCAATTTCTTGCTGTGAATATTTCCAATCTCACGGCCGGCGGAAACCTGAGTGTCCTTGCCGGGGATTCGCAAGTGGAACTGCCCGCGTTTCTCGCCGGCTATACCGCCGCAATGATCACCGACGAATATCACATCGGCATGATCATCCCGCAGGGCGATACGGATGCCCAGCGCGCCGCAGTGGCTTTCAAAAACGGCATGGCGTATTACTGTGGCCTGTGCCGCACGTTTTACGTCACCGAGGTCACCTACCCAACATACGTGGAAATCCCCGCGGACGAATCGCCGTCAAACTATGGCGGGTACGCCAACGTGTTGATCAACGATCGCAAAGTGTACGCGCTCTACATCTACCCCTCGCTTGCGAAAGCGGAATTCCTCTCCTACATTGGAACACAGGGCGTAATGTTGTTCGGCACCTCCATGCCCGATCCGCGCCCCGGCGGCTGGGTGATGACCGTTCGCCCGGATACGATCAAAGCGATTCAAACCTCGTGGCCGAATTTGCTTGCGGGGCAGGGCGGAATCAACGTTCAATCCCCGCTCGGAATTGCAGACGTGGACCCGGGCCTGCTCTCCCCAGGGCGGCTTCGCCTTGCGCAAGAAACCCTCGAAGCCCTGCTCGCCGGCCGCATTCTCACGACCAATCCATAATTGACGAGTCCCCCGCCTCATGGTATTATTCGCCCGCTAAAAAACCAGCCATTACCGGCTGGATTTGTTTCAAGGATAAATCAAGGAGTATCTTATCAGCGCCAACGAATTTCGAGTAAATGAAGGCATCCGCGTCGCGGAGGTTCGCCTGATCGGGCCGGATGGAGGCAATGTCGGTGTCGTGCCGATTCGCCAGGCCCTGCAAATCGCGCGCGATGCAGATATGGATCTTGTGGAGGTTTCGCCCGGTGCCACGCCGCCCGTCTGCCGCGTAATGGACTTTGGAAAGTTCATCTACGAAAAGGCCAAGAAGGAACGCGAAGCGAAAAAATCACAGACCAAGATCGAAGTCAAGGAAATCCGCCTGCGCCCGAAGACGAACGACGCCCACCGCGGTTTCAAAGTGGACGACGCCCGCCGCTGGCTGGGTCAGGGACACAAAGTACGCGTGACGATCAAGTTCCGTGGCCGCGAAATGGACTACCCCGAGATCGCGCTCGAAGATTTGAAGGAAATCGTGCAAGACCTGATCGATGTCGCTGTAGTGGAAGTCCCCCCGCAAATGGAAGGCCGCACCATGCTCGTGGTTTTGTCGCCTGCCAAAGGGGCGGTCAAAAAGAAAGAGAAAACGGATCAGGCCGAGGTTAAGTCTGCCGCGCAGGCCTGAGAGTTGCAAGTCCCATACGATGTGGAACGTCCGCGGGAAGTTAATCCATCCCGCGGTTATTTTTTGAAAGGAGTAAACTGCAATGCCTCGCAAAGCAAAGAAGTCTGGCAAAATCAAGCTGAAGACCCACAAAGCGACGTCGAAACGATTTCGCTTGACCGGCTCCGGCACACTGGTGCGAACCAAAGGCGGCAAGAGCCATTTACGCCGCCGCACGTCGGATCGCACGAAGGCGTTATTGAGCGAAATGGTGGTCGTGAAAGGCCGCAAGTTCATCAAGCGAATTAAACGCCTCGCCCCCCACATGGAAGCGTAGGACGAAATGAATTTCGTCCATGAAGGCGAATTGAATTTCGCTTAAGGACACAGTCGTCAAATTTTTATTGCGGCTTTCGGGTGTACGCAACTGGTGTAACCCACCGGCGCTCGCGAGTTTGCAGGAGGTAAAAGTAACATGCGCGTAAAAGGAGGCCCGCAAGGGCATCTACGGCACAAGAAAATTTTAAAGATCACGAAAGGCCAGCGCGGCTCGAAACACCTGTTATTCAAGCGCGCGAACGAGGCCATGCTGAAGAGCCTGTTCTACGCCACCCGTGATCGCCGCGTGCGCAAACGCGATCTGCGCAAGTTGTGGATCGCCCGCATCAACGCCGCGGCGCGCTTGAACGGAACCACCTACAGCAAGTTGGTGGCGGCGCTCAAGAAGGCAAGCATCGACCTCAATCGCAAGATGTTGGCCGATTTGGCGGTACGCAATCCACAGGCATTCGCCGCGGTGGTTGCAAAAACGAAATAAATCCTGTAACGCGAGATTAATCTCGCGTTACTTTTTTAGGGGGTAAAATATCCGCATGAATACAATTCTGGTTCAGCGGATTCTCCCAGCCGGCCAAACCCTGCAAATCGTTCAAGGCGATATTACCATCGACGAAGTGGATGCAATTGTCAACGCGGCGAACGAGCATCTTGCGCACGGCGGCGGCGTGGCATGGGCGATTGTGCGGCGCGGCGGGGATGTGATTCAAGATGAAAGTGACAAATGGATTCAAAAGCACGGCCTTGTCTCCCACGCGCATCCCGCCTGGACCTCGGGCGGGGCACTGCCTGCGAAATATGTGATCCACGCTGTTGGCCCGGTCTGGGGCGACGGCGACGAGGACAATAAACTTGCAGACGCAGTCAACGGTTCCCTAAAAGCCGCCGATGAGTTGAAATGCAAGTCCATCTCCATGCCGGCCATTTCAACCGGCATCTTCGGCTTTCCAAAAGATCGCGCGGCGGGAATTATTTTTTCAACAATTGACAGGTATTTCTCATCCTCGCAAAATTCGGCATTGAAAACGATTCGCATTGTCCTGTTTGACGACGCCACCATTCAGCCATTCCTGAAAATTTGGGGCAAGTAAATTTCATCCTTCACGCGAAGCGTTCATCATTCATCCTTTTCAAATGATCACCTCCAACCAGAACCCGAAGATAAAACTTGCGCGCTCCCTGTTTGGCCGCGCAAAGGAAAGGCACGAAGCGGGCGCGTTTGTTGCGGAGGGCGTTCGTTTGGTGGAAGAAGCGGCTGGCGCGAAATGGCCGTTTCGTTTTGTGTTGTTCGATGAGACATTAAGTGAAAGAGGAAGGTTACTGGTTGAAGGTTTAAAGTCGCGGAGGGTGGACGTGGAGGAAGTGTCAGAAAGCGTGATGAAATCCCTGAGCGACACCGAAACCCCGCAGGGGATTCTTGCCGTGCTCGAACTAGCCCAATTACCAATCCTTCGACAGGCTCAGGACGGCGTTCCCAATCACCCCGATTTTCTTCTCATCCCGGACCAAATCCGCGACCCTGGGAATCTGGGCACTCTCTTGCGAAGCGCGATCGCAGCGGGTGTGCAGGCCGTGTTGATTCCGCCCGAAACCACGGATGCGTTTGCGCCGAAGGTCGTCCGTTCGGGGATGGGGACGCATTTTCGTCTGCCGATCATTTCGATGAATTGGGAGGAGATTGAGCGATTCTGCGAATCAGCGAGTCAGCGAATCTATTTGGCGGATATGGGTGGTCAACCATGCTGGGAGACAGATTTGCGACAGTCTCTTGCTTTGATTGTTGGCGGAGAGGCCGAAGGCGCGAGCGAATCAGCGAAGGGATTGACGGACCAGAGAATCAGCATTCCCATGTCTGGGAAAATGGAATCGTTGAATGCGGGTGTGGCGGGGAGTGTGTTGATGTTCGAGGCGATGAGGCAGAGGTCAGTGAAGAGTAAACAGTAAAGAGTGAGCAGTGAACAGTGTGGCTAAAGGATGGTTATGAAGATTCGTTCTGTTACCTATTTTCTTGATCCAAAATATCCGCTCGATGAAAACGCCCTGCGCATTGCGGGAGAATTTTTATCGAAGGCAAAATCGGCGTATGAAGCGGCGGCTTATGAAGTGCAGACCACGCGCCTGGCGACGATTCCGTTTCCAAAATTATTGCACGGCAAAGTGGGTGAAACCCCGCGTCTCGCGCAAGAAATGACCGAAATGTTGAAGCAGATTGGGGTGGCGTATGCGTCGCTGGGCCCGGCGTTGATCGAATTCCCCGAAAGTTACGCCGTCATCCCCGAAGCGATCTCTGCAAGCGAAAATATTTTCTTTGGCGGCGTGATGGCCGATAAACAAAATGGAATTTCACTTCGAGCGGTTAACGCCTGCGCAAAAATCATCGAACGGGCATCTGTGATCACGCCGGACGGTTTCGCCAATTTACGTTTTGCCGCGCTGGCAAATGTGGAGCCGGGCGCGCCGTTTTTTCCCGCTGCCTATCACGATGCGGAGGCGCCTGCATTTGCGATCGCCGTCGAGTCTGCTGATTTGGCGGTACATGCGTTTGGAAATGCAAAAAGTCTGGAAGAAGGCCGTAGCGTTCTAATTTCTGAAATCACAAAACACGGCCAGGCCATTGCGCGTGTTGCCCAATCTCTAATCTCCAATCTCCAATCTCTAACTTTCAACGGCATCGATTTCTCCCTCGCCCCATTCCCCGATGACGCCCATTCGCTTGGGCGCGCCGTAGAAAACATGGGCGTGCCGCAAATCGGTTTGCACGGATCGCTTGCCGCCGCCGCCATCCTCACCGAAGCGGTCGACCGCGCCGACTTTCCCCATGTCGGTTTCAGCGGATTTATGCAGCCCATCCTCGAAGATTCCGTTCTCGCCAAACGCGCCGCCGAAGGGACATTGACCATCAAAGATGCCCTGCTTTACTCCGCCGTATGCGGCACGGGGCTGGATACGATTCCACTGCCCGGCGACACAACCGCCGGACAGATCGCTCCGCTCTTGCTGGATCTCTCTGCGCTGGCGATGCGATTGGACAAACCGCTCACGGCGCGGCTGATGCCTGTTCCCGGTAAACGGGTGGGGGATTCCACTGAATTCGACTTCGGCTTCTTTGCCAACAGCCGTGTGATGAAACTGGATTCGGAGCCATTGGGTTATTCTTTGAATGGGAATGAAAGCTTTTCATTGAATGAAAAACTTCCCAGGTTGTGAGCCTGGGAAGTTTTTATATTTTGCGCAGGATCAACTGCTTTCCCGCCAGTAATCTCCACCCCCGCCTTCACGCTTCATTAATTTTGCGCCGACAAGTTCGCGCCGCAAACTGGCTGTATCTTCGTGGTAGCGGCTTAGTATCTCGTTGACTTTCTTCTCGCTATATCTCTTATTGACTTCAAAAGCCTTCACCACATGACGTAAAACTGCTTCCAGTTTTTTTCGCTGGGCGGGGATGGTCTTCAGACTGCCGTCTTTGCGAATATAGTCCCTGACCACCTTATTGTCATAGGCGTCCGCGTCTATGTCTGCGACGGATGCAGTGAGATTCTCTTGTGAAAAAAGGTCGCGTGATTTGCTTTGCAACGCGCCTTCATCCAGTTGATAGACGTTGTAGTAACTATCCGTTTTTGCGCTGACCAAACCCAGTTGAGATAACTTTGAAAGGTGATGGGATACTGTGGATGGCTTGAGATTCAACAACGCGGCAAGTTCCTCCACGCTGTAGGGTTGTTGCGCCAGCAGGCCGACGATCTTGAGGCGGTTGGCGTCTGCAAAGGCTTTGAAAAAGGTGACAAGTTCTTCGCTCATGTTTGCTCCATAAGTAAGCCGGGTTGCCGGCCCGCCTAAGCAGTCTTCCAATAGCGTGAACCGTCACTCTCGCGGGCAAGCAACCCGGCGTCCACCAGGTCGCGGCGCAGACCGGCGGTGTCTTCGTTGAAGCGGCGCAGAATGGCGTTCACTTCCTTCTCGGTGTAATTCGTATTGATCTCGAAGAATTGCGCGAGATAATTCAGGAGCACTCCAAGTTTTGGGGGAGCGGGGATTTGCCTGATGCTTCCATCCGGGTTCAAAAAAGTTTTCAGAATTTTTTTCGAGTTCTCGTCCAAATCATCCGCAGGGGTAAAGGAGGGGCGTTCCTCGGCCAGTTTATCCCGCGCAAGCGTGGCAAGTTTGTCGTTGTTCAAGGTGAAGACGCCGTCTGTTAGGGTGATGGCCCCGACAAACTCAAGAAATCCCAAATGGGTGAGGGAATCCTTGGGCGAGAGATTCATTTGTTCGGCGATCTCCGTGCGGGAGGCGGGTTTCTGTGAGAGCAGGCCGATGATCCGCAGGCGGGTTGGGTCCGACATGGCTTTGACAAAATCGAGCATTTCAGTCATGGTTCACTTCCGTAAAACTAATTTGATGTATATCGAAATGAATTTTAGCACGGATTAAAAAAATGTCAACCGCGAAATTGCGGTTGAACGGGTGGAGTCAAACGTCCCCAGACGTTTGAGCCTTTTATATAGAAGATTATCATTCCAATGTCTGGAGACATTGGAATCCATTTCTTCAACCCGCGTCTGACGCATCCCCCGCGCCGAGATCGGGCATGGCAGATTCGATCTCTTCCGGGCTTTGGCCTGATTCGAGCCTGTCGACCACTTCGTCGAATTCGCCGGGCAGGTCTTCGCCCATTTCGTTGCCCATCTTTTTCATCATGCGCGCGAGGGCCTTGGGATCGTCTTCGATGCCTTCGAGGCCGGCGAATTCGTCCGCGGCGGATTCCATGCGGCTTTCTTCGGATTTGGCAATGCGGACTTTCGTCATGCGGCGGCGGACTTTCGCACTCTGACAGTGGGCGCAGCGCACGGTCTTTTTGCCGTATTCGCTGAAGGTCAGGAAGACATCGAAACGCTGGTTGCAGTTGTTGCAGATAAAGTCATAGGTGGGCATGCGCCCATTTTAACCGAATCAGGCATCAGCGTGGAAGGGTGCGCGAGTCGGTTTGGTACAATATCCGCATGCCTGAATCATTCCAACCCCGCACCCCCAATCCGCTTTTGATCGTCATCTCCGGCCCTTCCGGCGTGGGCAAAGACTCTGTTGTGCAGCGCATGAAGGATCGCGGCCTGCCGTTCCATTTTGTCGTCACCGCCACCACGCGCGCGAAACGCGAAAACGAGACGCACGGCAAGGATTACTGGTTCGTTTCGGATGACGAGTTCGCGCGCATGATCGAGGAAAACGAATTGATCGAGTACGCGATCGTGTACGGCGATTACAAGGGTATCCCAAAATTCGAGGTGCGCGGGGCGCTGGAAAGCGGCAAGGATGTGGTGATGCGAATCGACGTGCAAGGCGCGGAGTCGGTGCGAAAGCTTGCGCCGCATGCGTTGTTGATCTTCATCACCTGCGAGGGCGAGGACGAACTCGAACGGCGGTTGCGCGAACGCAAAACCGAAACGGCGGATTCGTTGTCGCTGCGAATCGCGACCGCCCGCAAGGAGTTGCAACGCATCGAGGCGTTCGATTATGTGGTAGCCAATGAAGATTTTCGTCTGGACGATACGGTGGACAGGGTGCGCGCGATCATCACCGCCGAGCATTTGCGCGTGCAACAACGCAAGGTGAGTCTATGAGCGAAACGCCCATTGCCGAACCCCTTTCCCAGCCGGTGCGCATTGCCCTGCCGCCCGCGGCGCCGACGGTAACCCATGTGATCATCGGCGTTACGGTGTTTGTCTATCTTCTACAACTGGCGAGTGCGGCGATCTTTGGATATGCGGTGTATCAAATCGGCTGGCTTGAATATTTTGGAGCGCGCATTAATGACGCGATTCGCGCGGGGCAGGTATGGCGGCTGATCACTCCCGTCTTCCTGCATGGATCGGTGGCGCACATCTTCTTCAATATGTATGCGTTGTTTTCGATCGGCTCGTTTTTGGAGCGACACTTTGGTCACCGGCGTTTTGCGCTTTTGTATTTTCTTGCGGCGTTTTCCGGGAATGTGCTTTCGTTCCTGCTGACGGATGGCTATTCCGTCGGCGCATCGACCGCGGTGTTTGGGCTGGCGGCGGCGCAGGGAATTTTCTTTTATCACAATCGCGAGTTGTTTGGCGGGCAGGCAAAGCAGGCCATCAGCAATGCGGTTTTTATCATCGTGGTGAATCTGTTCATCGGCTTGACGCCCGGCATCGACAATTGGGGGCACATGGGCGGACTGCTCGGCGGCGCGATGTTTGCGTGGTTTGCAAGCCCGCGTTGGGAGGTGGCGGGGATATCGCCCAATTTATACCTGCATGACCAGCGCGAATTCCGCGAGGTGGTTTTAGGGGCGGGCGTGGTAGTCGTTATTTTCGGCGGGCTGGCGTTTTGGGGGATGTTGTAAAAAATTCACCGCAAAGACTAAAAAATGGTAACAAAAAACGCGCCCAAGATGCAGGCGCGTTTTGATTCGAGGTGATGATCAACTTACATGCGCAAGTCTTGGGTCGAGCGCGTCGCGCAGACCGTCTCCCAATAAGTTGAAGGCCAGCACGGTGAGCATGATCGCGAGGCCGGGATAAAAGACAAGGTGCGGCGCGGTGAAGACCTGGTTGCGTTCCGCGCCGAGCATGGAGCCCCACTCAGGCGTGGGCGGCTGCGCTCCCAGGCCAAGAAAGGACAACGCGGCGGCATCCAGAATGGCGGATGCGATGCCAAGCGTCCCTTGCACGATCAGTGGAGTGAGGGCGTTGGGTAGAATGCGTTTGAAGAGGATTTCGTAGGTGTTCCCGCCGAGGGCGCGCGAGGCGGAGACGTAGTCCATTTCGCGGACGGAGAGCACGCTTCCGCGCACCACGCGGGCATAGGCGGGGATGGAGACAATGCCGATGGCGAGCAACGCATTGATCAGGCCGGGCCCGATCACGGTCACGATGGCGATCGCCAACAGCAGGGAGGGAAAGGCCAGCAACACATCCATCACGCGCATGATGACGTTATCGATCCAGCCGCCGAAGTATCCGCCAAGCGCGCCGAGAACCGTCCCAATGATGATGGCAAAGGTTACGGTGGAGAATCCGATCATCAGGCTCAGCCTTGCTCCATAAAGCATGCGGCTGAATTCGTCGCGGATATTGCCATCCAACCCCATGAGATGCTGTGGTTTGTCGCTGGCGCATCCGAACGCGTGGATGCATGGGTCGAGTCTCTTTTTTGCGAATTCTGTCGGGTACTCTTTCTCATCCAGCATGGAAAGAGTTGGGCTGTAGGGGGCAAGCCATTGCGCGGTGAAGGCGATGAAGACCAGGATGGCGAGAATCACCATGCCGACGATGGACGACTTGCGGCGGAACAACCTGCGGCGTGTGATCTGCCAGAGACTGACCGAGTCGAGGGAGAGCGCTTCTGAGTCGAGTTTTTTGAGGGGAGTGGTTTGGGCGGCCATGAAGCGGTTCCTAGTCGAGGCGGATGCGGGGATCGAGGTAGGCGTACGAAACGTCCACGATCAGGTTCAGCGCAACGAAGAAAATTGCGATGACGACGGTGAATCCCTGCACAATGCCGTAATCCCGTGCGGTGATTCCATCGTAGAGTATTCGCCCCACCCCGGATAAATTGAAGACGGTTTCGGTCAACACTGCGCCGCCGAGAAGCCCGCCTAACGAGAGGCCGATCACGGTTGCCAGTGGAAGGAGCGCGTTGCGAAACGCATGTTTCATGATCACCCTGCGGCGGATCACCCCTTTGGCGCGCGCCGTGCGGATGTAATCCTGACCAAGCACTTCGAGCATTGCCGAGCGTGTCATGCGGGCGATGAGCGCCATAGGAATTGTGCTAAGGGCAAAGGCGGGAAGAATCAGGTGTGTGACGGCATCCTTGAGCACTTCCCAGTCTGCGGAGAGCAGGGAGTTGAAAATATTCATGCGGCTGATAAAATCCGCAAGGGTGTAGGAAAAAGTCCCTTCGGTTAATTGCCACCCCCAAATTTCAAAGAACGGTATCGTGATCACGCCCGCGCTCAAACGCCCCGATGGCGGAAGTTGGAAGATCGTATCCTTCAATGTGAGCGAAAAGATGTATGCAAGCATCAAGCCGAGCCAGAAGACCGGCATCGATACACCGACGTTTGCCCATAACATGGTGAGCACGTCCACCCATGAGTTGTGACGCACCGCGGCGATGACTCCCAGTGGAATGCCGACGACAACGCTGAACAACAACGCGGCCAGGCTCAACTCAAAGGTGATTGGCAGGCGTTCCATCAATAATTCAGTGATGGGCTTCGAATAGCGGAATGAATTCCCAAAATCGCCTCGCGCGATCTCGCCGACATACACCCCAAATTGCACAAGGATGGGTCGATCCAATCCGTGACGGTGGTTGAATTCATCGCACACGACTTTCGTGGCTTTTTCACCGAGCATGGCGCGGCAAGGGTCGCCGGGAATCAGGCGCGCAAGCGCGAACGTGGCAAATAAAATGCCAAATAATACCGGAATAGCGAGGACAAGCCGTCGAAGAATATAGGATGCCATGTGGGGTTGGGAGAACCCCCCGGCAGGCGAACCGGCCGGGGGGTTAATGCTACTAACGAATCAAACTATTGGGGTGGGGCGTTCAGGAACGCGCCGAAGAGGCCGCTCCAGTAGGAGAATGCGCCGGTATTGCCGGTGTGAAGCGGGCTGGCCGCATCCCATTGAATGGAAAGCGACATCACCACATCATTCGCATCGAACGAGGAACCGTCGTGGAAGAGCACGCCCTGGCGCAGGTGGAAGGTCCACTCGGTCAGGTCGGCGTTCACATCGTAGGACTCGGCCAAAACGTATTCAACCGCTGTGCCACCGACTTCATAACCAAGCAGGGACTGGGTCACCTGTTCGCAAGCGCGCAGGGATTCGCCGTCGGTTTCATCCGCGCAGTAAAGCGAGATGGGTTCGGCATTCTGCATCCAGACGAAGGTGTCGGTGCCATTGCCCATGACAGAGAAGGACTCGTTGCCGAGCGGGCTGGCATGCGCGCCTTCAACGCCGGCTTTGAAAGCCAGCGCGGAACCGCCGTGAGCGACAGGGATCATCGGCACATGGGTGCGGATGGCGTTGTTCGCGGCCTCGTAGAACGGAGCGCGATCAGCATCCGCCGCAAGCTGGGCGCCGCTGTCCAAAGCGCTGGTGATATCCTCGAACTTGTCGCCAAACTGCTTGGAAGCGCCGGCGCCGAAGTGATAACCAAGGAAGTTGGTCTGGTCGGGATAGTCCGCGCCCCAGCCCAACAGGTGTAAACCAGCCAATTGGCCGGAGTCAGACGCGTCGAGGAAGGCGCCGGATTCCATCACCTCGATGGTGACGGTGATGTTCAGGTTTTCGGCAAGCTGGGCCTGAATGTCCTGCGACACAACGTTCGGGTCGGGCAGGTAACCGCGCACAACGTCGCGATAGTTCAACACGGTTTCGAAGCCATCCGGGTAACCGGCTTCGGCGAGCAACGCCCTCGCGGCTTCGACATCGAACTCGTACCACTCATCGCCTACACAGCCGTTCGGGATGGAACAGGGGGTGAAGTGGGAAGCAACTTCGGAGCCGGCGGGATAGAAGTTATCCACGATACGCTGGCGGTCGATGCCCATGGCGATGGCCTGACGAACCTTCTCATTGGCGAGAGGATTCGTGCTGTTATCGAAGCCTTCCACCTGCGGGTTGTTGTTGAAGGCGATGTACATGATGTTGAGCGCCGGGCGTTCGTAGAGCGCCAGGTTGGAATCGCCTTCGACAGTAGCGAAATCATCCGGGCCGACGTTGTCGATGCCGTCTACAGTGCCAGACTGCAGTTCGACAAGGCGTTGGGCAGACTCAGTACTCCACTTGAAGACCAGCGTCTCGGCAAGAGCCGGGTCGCCCCAGTAATCCGGGAAGGCCTTGAAGACCAACTGATCGCCGCGAACCCATTCAGAGACCATGTATGGGCCGGTACCGATGGGCTTCTCGAGCAAGTCGCCGTTGCCGCCGGTCGATTCAAGATACTCAGACGGCTGAATCGCAAACGATGTAAAGGCGATCTTCGAGGGGAAGGCGGGATCGGGCACGCACAGGGTAACCTTGACGGTGAATTCGTCAACCGCGTCGATCGACTTGAAGGAACCGCCATAGTCACAGTTAGGGGCTTCGACTTTCAAGCCCTCATAAGGCGCGGGGGGTTCCGTAGCGGGAGGCTCTGTGGCAGGGGGTTCCGTCGCAGGGGCATCCGTTGGCTCGGGCGCTTCGGTCGCTGCAGGTTGGCCGCAAGCCGCAAGCATAAGGCTCGCAAGAACCATCAGCGAGAGTAAAACAGAAAGGTTTCGTTTCACGTTTCTCCTCCTTAAGAGAAATAAGTGGAATGATGAGGCGTGAAGAATTTTTTGATTACCTTCACGCCTCCGACGCACAGATTATACAACAAAAAAAT
>JACPVD010000219.1 GCA_016191895.1 Chloroflexota bacterium
TACACATCCGGCTTCACGACGGCTAATTCTGTAAACTTGTTGCAAAGCACGTTTCAGCGCAAATCAGTGATAATACGGTCATGGAAAATCGCGTATCAACAAAAATTCTCGTCATCGACGACGACCTTGCCATCACAGAATTATTAAGCATGCTCCTCAAAACGCATGGCTTCGACGTAATTACAACCAACAGCGGCGTGGACGGGGTTAAACTGGTCGAGAGTAAAAACCCTTCCGTCGTGATTCTTGACCTCATGATGCCCGACCTCGATGGATGGCAGGTCAGCAAGGCAGTCCGTTCGTTCAGCAATGTACCCATCCTTATCCTTTCGGCCATCAACGACCCAAGCATGGTCGCCAGTGTGCTGGATGCGGGCGCGGATGATTTCCTCGTCAAGCCGGTTCCGAGCAGTGTGCTTGTCGCCCATATCCGAAAAATCGTCAGACGAAATACCGGGACGTTGAAAAACCCGACAATAAAAAAAAATGAAGAGCTGATTTCCCACCCGCTTCCATCCTGACCTGCAAACGGGTCCGCAAAAACCAGGTTTCCCCTCCCCGATTCCCTTTTCAAACACAATCCCGTCACAACCTTTGTGACGGGATTGTCTATTACCTGCCCAGTGTGCAATGCCCATCGATTATTACAGATGCGCGCAATTTCTTTTTGTTTTGATCAGCCCTTTTTTCCAATCAACCCAATACTAATCAGCACGACACTGACGCCGCCAACAGTTCCGGCGGCCTGCCCGGTAATTCGCATCAGTTCGGCCGGGTCGGTGGAACTCGGCGCCATGGTCAGCATGACAAAATAGAACGCGGCGGCCAGCAGGATGAAAAGAATTCCGGCGATGACCAATCTCCAGTTTGTTTTTCGCATAACGACATCTCCTCTCAGGATTTCACGATAATTTTTAATTTCATCGAACAAAACTCGGTCTTGCCAACTTTAAGTTTCCATGTGGTCGAGTATTCGCCCGGGTCCATGGGCGCCCACATTTGAACGAAGATATCGATTTCATCGCCGGGCCGGGCGGATGAAGGAAAGTCGTAGATGCCAACCTTATGGAATTTTGTCCCGCTGGAATAACGATAGTCCGCAGTGTTTACGCCCCAGGTCTGCGTGCCGATGTTGCGAACACGCCAGCGGGTTTGGAAGGCGATGCCCGGCACAAAACCGGTCTCGTTTGCCGGGTTTTGGTCCACAATGGCGCAGGCATAGGGTTCATCCGACTGGCTGAATGTCGGCGTGGCTGATGGCACGGTGGGTGTGGCCAGGATGAATATGAACGTGGGCGTCTCTGTGGGCGTCTCTGTGGGTAAAACTGTAATCGTAGGCGTGACCGTCGAAGTGGGAAGCAGGACAAAGGTCTGGGTGGCCGCGGCGCCTGCCGTCTGGGCGATGGACGTGTCGATCGAGAGCATGTCGAAGGTTGGAGGAGCAACCGGCGTGGCGAGAGGCGCGCAGGCAAGCAACAGCCCAAACGCAAGAAAAATTGCCAGCATCCGTTGGTTTCGCTTTAACATCGTTCCTCCTTCCATGGGTTATCGCCTTACATAGATTGCGACATAGGGGAAACAGAGTTTGCCTTCCACCACCCAGGTCATCACATGAAAGCCGGGTTCGTCCGGCGCCTTCGCGTCGAAGACCACGCTGAACTGGTCCTTGGGATCCATTTCCGGGAGTTGCACAGTGCCGGCGTTGGTCATGAGCGGGCCGCTGTAATATTTGAGGTCGTACCCGGCCGGCCAGACCTTTTTGCCGGTATTGAGGATCGTCCATTTGATGTCGAAATCCTGCCCGTGCAGGAATTCCGTATTGTCGTATGGGCGGACGCGAATCACGTCGCACATATAATCGGGCGTGGTTGTCGAACCTCCACCGCTGACGGAGGGCACCCGGGTGGGAGTCGAAATATCGAACGGGGTCAACGTGGGCAGGGCAAGCAACGTGGCGGTTGCCGTGGCGGTGGGCTGGGCGGTCATCGTTTCGGCGACAGACGTGCCGATCTGATTCTGCGCTTCGACGGTTTGCGCCACTGCGGTCTCGATCGAAGATTGCACATCCTGCGCGCTTTGCTGGGGCGTGCCCTGGATTTGCGGTTGTTCCTGCTGGGTGGGGGCGGTTGGCAGACAGGCCGCAAGAAGCAATGCCAGCATGACCAGTGTGATTGACGCTCGAATTGATAGTTTCATTTTTTCTCCTTCAAAATGTACCTTCTCAATCAATTGGGGTGTGGGGCGTTGTGAGCGCGTTTCGCGCGCTCACAACGCCCCACTTCCCCCCTTCTTTTTGAAAAGATACTTCAAAATCATGAAAACGTTCCGCAGGTTGGGGAGCCGTCAGCGGTTTGCAAAAAACCTGCGGGACGTTTCGTTGCTTAATCCGTTTCGCCGGAGCCGATTCCGAGCGGCTTCCACTTGCTTTCGTCCTTCAATCGATGCTGGATGCCGTCGCGGTTGTGCAAATCGTCGAACCCTTCGGGCTTGATGAACATCTCCTCGCCATCGAGCAGGCCGGTCAGGCCGGTCTGGCCCGGTTCGGGACGTTTGCTCTGGCAGAATGTGCATGTCTTTGGGTCATGCGACTTGTACTCGGTGGGCTCTTCGTATGTGGTCACATAGCCTTCGTAGTTGCGGACAATGATCTTGTGATCCGACATGCTCATCAGGTAATTCGGCATGACAGGAATCTTACCACCTCCGCCGGGCGCGTCGACGATATATTGCGGAACGGCGTAACCGGAGGTATGTCCGCGCAGGCCTTCGATGATCTCGATGCCTTTCGCCACCGGTGTGCGGAAGTGACCGGAGCCTTCCACAAGATCACATTGATACAGGTAATAAGGCCGCACACGGACGCGGGTGAGTTTCTGCACCAGTTCGCGCTGAAGGTGAACGCAATCGTTGACGCCCGCCAGCAGTACCGATTGATTTCCCAGCGGAATGCCGGCGCGGCTCATGCGGTCGCAGGCTTCGGCAAGTTCGAGCGAAATCTCATTCGGGTGGTTGACATGAATGTTCAGCCATAGCGGGTGGAATTTGGCGAGCATGTCGCACAGTTCCTGCGTGACGCGCATCGGCATGAAGACCGGCACGCGCGA
>JACPVD010000220.1 GCA_016191895.1 Chloroflexota bacterium
GACCCCGAATTTTTCGCGGTAACGATGAAATGCGGCCCCTGGCGACCATCCCCGCTCTCGGCAGTAACCGAGGAGCTGCGCGTAGAAATCGGCCTTGTACTCGGCGCTGTATTTTTCCTTTTTCGCCCCGATCTCCTGCATTTCGCCAGGCACATCTATAACGTCGTTTCGTCGCTGTCTGACGTGTCCGCAATGGGTACACACATCGGCATTACCCCACAGCGCACCGCATTGCGGGCACTTTGCCGCTTCCTTTTGTTTGTCTGTCGGCTCTGGCTTGGGCTTTTCCGCCTCGTCGTCCAGATCCGCGACCCCTTCGCCGTAGATGCGTTCCCACTCGGCTTGGTGCCGCAAATAATTCCCAGAATGACATAGCCAAATAGCAGACTCTTTCCCCATAGATGGCCGCATCACCCTGCCCATTTGCTGGATATGGCTCGCAAGCGACTTGGAAAACGGTCTGGCAGAGACACCGATCATCACATCCGGCACGTCGAACCCGCGCGACAGGATATCGGTTGCAATCAGCCCATGAATTGACGTGTCCGGCCTAGCGAAATCGGCGATGGCGTCGGCCTTGAATTTGTCATCGTCCTTGTAACTGATCGAGACAAAGTTGTACCCAGCGTCAGCAAACTTCGTGGCCAGGTCCGCCCCATGGGCTACCCCGGCGCAAAAGACGATCGTCTTGCGCGGACCGCCGAAAATCTCGTGGGTTTTTTTTACCCACTCTGATACCACGTCCCCTGTGATCTGAATTCCGCGCTCAGTAGCGATGTTCTGCGCCCATTCGCCAGCAATCTTTTTTGCGCCGCTCATGTCGATCTGTTTTGCCACAAATACCCGGAGTGGCACCAACCAACCAGCATCAACAAGTTCGCGGGTCGTGACCGCATTGACGATGCCGCTGTAACTATTACGCAGTCCCTTGGTGATTGGTGTAGCACTTAGGCCGATTACCCGTACCGATGGGTTGTTGCGGATAAATTCAACGGTCGATTGCCGCTGTACATGACATTCGTCGACGATCAGCAGATCAAGCCCAGGGAAAGAGCCGCGGGCCTCAAGCGTTTGCGCACTGCACACTTGCAATCGCTCGCTGGGCCTGTACCGCCAGTGCCCGGACTGGAGTACCCCATGGTCAATATGATATTTTTGCAGCCGGTCGCTAGTCTGGTTGCAAAGCGTGATGCGGTCCAGCACCATTGCCGCCCGCCGCCCTTTTTTGCGTACGGCGTCCATCAAACTGATTGCGCATTCGGTTTTGCCAAAACCCGTAGGGCCGTACAAGATGACGGATCGGTTCCTCATCATGGATTCGCGCAATTTGTCTAGGACATGCACCTGGTGTGCCCGCAATTCGAGTTCCATTTCCCCCCCTGTGCTGCCGGGACAAACCGCCCGGCGTCGGCCTTACTTCGTGAGTTTCGAGATCTCCTTGCGCTGCATGGCGAGCTGCTTCTTGAGTTGCCCATTTTCCCGCTGGTAGGTGTCCCGACTGGCCTTGACCGCTCCCAGTTCGGCCTCCAGCGTTTTCACGTGGGTACGCAAGGAAGCGATGGTATCCGCTGCTGCGGTCTTTTCCTCCTCGGTGACCGGCATCGCCTCGACGGCGAGCCGGTCCTTGAGCGCGTCGTTTTCGTCAGACAGTGTGCGGATGGTGTCGCAGAGTTCGGCGGTCCGGTCATCGTCATCGTCTGGGATTGGGGTTGTAACGGTTACAACCCCCTTTGGTGTGGGTTTGGTTGTAACGGTTACAACCCCCTTTGGTTCCAATTCCTTGCGGATTTTTCCGACAAACGGGTGAGTGACATGACAATGTTTTGCGATCTGATTGTCGCTCCACTCTGACCATGTGGCATCTGTCAGCAAAATGCCTACGGCTTTGCGCTTATCAGCGTTTGTCAATCGAATTCCGTGGGTTCCGTTCGCCCCGGCGGAATACAGCAGAGCGTCGCGTTTTGTTCCGTCCGCCACATCCGCCACTATTTCCGGTATTTCTGCGACCCGGTGCGCATGGAAGCGATGGAATCCATCCGCCAGCCAGTTACGCACTCCGTCGAAAAAGACCTTTACTGGCGGAAACTTCGCGCCGCACCGCATGGCCTCCGCGTATTCTTCGACGACACTTGTGTTGATCTCTTCACGCTGCTGCGTTTCGCCGTCGATGGCGATATCGGTTAGTTTGATTGTTTTCATTTTGAGAGCGCCTTGACGTGCTTGGCCACGGCACGCGCATGCCGTGCCTTGGCCTTCCGTGTCGTTGCGTGATTGATTGCCCTGGCGATGCGATGGGCGGACTGCAGGTGCTTGCGCTTGGATTTCATGATCAGACTCCAATCGACTGGGGGCTGGGACACCACTCCCAGCGGAACCTCACACCCGGGTCAGGTAGGAGTTCGGCCCTTGCCCCATGCGGATGAAGTCTGATCATTTCCCTGTCCCTTATTGTTGGTGTGCGGTATTATTGTCGGCGTTCTGCGACAAATCAAGGACTATTTTTTATGCCTCCTTGATATGTCAAGTGTCAATCCGTACAGTACAGCAGTCACGGTATTGATTCGACAACGGTATTTTGCTGTCTTGTGCGCTGCGGAATACAAAAAAATCACGCACTTTTGCAGCGCGGGCACATTCGATTCCGTTTTGTGTCGACACTCAGGAATGGCTTGAGGCAGCCGAGGCAGGGAATTCTCTTCTTCTCGGATTTTCCCACTGCGCACTCTAGCCGCTGCTGCGTCGCCCCGTGCCGGCGACCGAGCTTGATGTCGATCCAGTTGAAGGCCTTGCCCTCTTTGCGCCAGGCCTCGGCCTGCGCGACCTCGAGCGTGCTCCACGGCTTCGCTACTTTCCTCTGCACTTTCTGCATTTTTTCTTCCCCTCTTCGTACTGCGCAATGGACCGCGCGATCTTGCAGCACGGGCAAACAATGGTTTTCGATACCGAAAACTTTGCTACCCGCTCAGACTCTGAGCGGTAGCGCTCCTCTTGTTTTGGCGTCATCTCTTTTTGCTGCGCAATATCACCGATACCCGCTGTTTCGTGATGTGATACCGCTCTGCGATCTGCTGCTGAGTCCAGCCGCGATCCCGTAGTCGTTGCATGGCCTCCCGCCGCTTTGCGCTCTCGCGCATCATCATCTCGTAAAATGTGGCCCTCATGGGGTCGCTCCTGTTCGTCGTGCCAACGGGTCGCATGGTATCGCGTTTCCCCACGAGGCGCAATACCTGTTGACAACGAGATTTCGTTGGGCTACGATTTGTCCATGCCGCAATCATCGCGGCGAGCAACAAACCGCCCCGCTGCTAAGGCAGCCGCCGAAAGGTCCAGGGCGACCCAGGCAGAGAGATAGCCGGCCA
>JACPVD010000212.1 GCA_016191895.1 Chloroflexota bacterium
GGAGATTTGAGAGGATAGGAACTGAGAATCGCTTCCCCTTCCTCGAAGCGGATGGCATTGTGATTGCCGTTGGCGCGCAAGTACGCGTAATTCATCCCAACCCGCTCGGCCAGATACTTCGCGCTGTACCCGGTCTCATCTGTCCACGGAACCTCCTGCAACAGAACGATGTCCGCGTCCAATCGCAGGATCTCGGCAGCGATTAAGTCCAATCGTTGGGAGAGCGAGTCGTAGCGCGGGAAGTCGTGCAACACGTTGAGGGACACGATGCGCAAGAGGCCGTCATCCTCCGACTTGGCGTCCGCGCATCCCTGCAAACAACCTTCCACTTTATCGCCGGGTTTGCTGACATGGGGAATCCATAGAACAAACCCGACAATCACAAAGCAGAGAATCAACCAACCAGAGCGGCGGGGGTGTTTCTGATTCATCGCAAGCGCGTTTGCCGATTCATTTGTATCCGATCTCTTCCGAAAGCGAAGTGGAGCTGGGCATAAAGGTCCCGCTCCCACGCCCCACTTCTTTTCCATTCGAATCGTGGATCACGGATTCGGCGATGATCAATCGCTGGGAAGCCTGGACTACTTTTCCCGTCGCGGTCATCACACCCTTTGAAACGGGACGTATGAAATACAGATTGTACGAAACGGTCAGGACAAACACATCCTCCACATGCGAATTGGCGGCAAAGAACGAGGAATCATCCAGCAGTTTGAAATAGACTACGCCATGCACCGCCCCGGCCGCATGGAAGAATTCAGGGCGCACCTGGATACTCACCTGCGCCTCGCCGCGGCTGATATGGATGGTCGGCGCGTAATATTCATTGACCGGCGCGGCCAGATACATGCATTCCAACTTTCGAAAATGCTCTTCGCGGTTCATAGTTGTTTTCTCCCAAAATCCACAGGGATTTCACCCCAGGCCTCGGTGTTCCATTTCAAAACTATCACCGAGATTGTGATTCCAATTATTCCTTCACAGCCCTCATGAATTCTTCCGCCCATTGAAAGGATTCGAGCGCATCCTCATCGGTCATATTCCTGCCTCTGCCGTAATGACGCTCTTCGCTGCGATCCTCTGCTTGAATCAAACATCGGTGAAATTTTGGGTCCAGCAAACCCGTTTTTGAAAATTCCTTTCCATACGCGGCAATGACGGCGGAATGGCTCGAAAATTTCATTCTCTTGGAAAGCAACAGGGCTTCCGCCAAATAAAACATGGTGTAATACGGTTGGGCGGCAGAAAACCCGATAAAGCCACTTTCGATCATAACCTTCGCGGCTTCATGGCTTTCCTGCGCATAATTGAGGATCTCCCGGATTTCCGTTGTAATCATATTACCATCCCCTCTTCACGAATGTTCAGAAACAGCGGCATTCCACTCAGGGCATATTCCCCGGCGGAGGCGAACTTGCGGGAAATCACGACATCATATTTCAAACAGAGGGAGGCCACGAAATCTATCGAGCGTTTTTGAACTCCCCTGTAATTGAATTCCCCATTCAATACGATCATCACGTCAATATCCGAATCGGGCGGGTGCGCGTCGCCGCGCGCATAGGAGCCGAAAAGGATCACGGTCTTCAACCGCTCGCCGTAAATCTTTTCAAGTCCCTGCTTCAATTCTCGCAGAATATTTTTGATATCGTCCGGCATGGTCACACCCGCTTTTATGGAACGGGGTGATTTTCAGGCCGCGAGCCTAATGGACAAGTTCGCGCCCACCGCTTTGGCATAACGCCGCAACGTGGAGAGGCGGACATCATCGGCGTGGTTTTCGATTCGGGAAATGGCAGATTTTCGAGTCCGCAGTTTCTTCTCTCCCTGTTCCTGCGTCATGCCTGCCGCTTCGCGCGCCTGGCGTAAAACGACGCCGATCTTGAAGTCGGCATATCCAATTTCAAATCCTTCGGCAAATTCCTTGTCGCGTTTGGAACGCGCTTCGATATATTTTTGTACGTCGCTCATGGTCATCTCCTTCTTGATAAATGATCCGCTTTACGTTGGAGGGCGAACGCGATTTCCTGCGGGGGAGTTTTACGGGTCTTCTTGGCAAAGCCACTCACTAGGATCAACAAAGCGCCATGTTCAAAGAAACCAAGCAGGCGAAAAATATCACCGCCAAACTGCACGCGTACTTCCCAGATGTCTTCTGTGTCCTCAAGTTTCTTGAAATACTGGCGTGGAACCATGTTCAATTCCTCAACCAACTTGAGAACCCAAAGCGCTTTTTGGGCTTGCTTTCCAGTCAGTGAGTCGAGAAACTCTTGGACAGGACAATGACCTGTGCGAGTCCGATAAAACTCAATTGTCCGCATGCGGCGATGTTATCACATATGTGAACACGCTGCAATATTCTCCCTCATTTCCTCCCAAAATCGGCGGGATTCTCGCCCCACGCTTCGGTATCCCATTTTAAGATTCTAAAGGTTTTGGAAACCCTTAGGGTCTGCTCCGCGCGCGCGACGAAATCAAACAACATTTTATTCGACGGCAAGCGTTCCAGCTTCGTGTTGCACTTCCCCGCCTTCACCCACGCGATGGCGGTATCTGAATCCGAGTAGATCGGAATGTTCATCTTCTTCGTGATGAGCCAGTCCATTGCAAGGACGATGGCGAGGAACTCGCCGACGTTGTTCGTCCCGTCCGCGAAGGGACCGGCGCGGAAGACCTGCTCACCCGTCCCGGTCAGCACGCCGCGATATTCCAGTCTGCCAGGCGAGCCGTCGCAGGCCGCGTCCACACAAATCGAGGGGATGACCGGTGGGTTCGGGGCGAACAGCCATTTCTGCGAGGAGGCGGGCTTGCCCTTGTAGTCCGCGTACGAGGCGGCAAAAGCGCGCTCGGCTTCGGCGCGCGACCCGAAGGCTTTGTACTCTGCATCCACGAATCCTTTCACCTGAATCTCGCACTCCGCCCACGAGTCAAAGATGCCCTTCTTGCGGCCTTTCCAAACCACGTAGAATTTTTGCTTCGGCATGCGTGAATTTTACTCCGCGCCAAACAAATTGCCTGCGGGGAAATTTCACGCAGGCAATTCTGCTTCCTGCTCACATGGTTCGCCTTAATTCTCGCAAGTGCAGTTGGGATCCCCACAGTCATGTTTCAAAGCTACGACTGGCTTCAAATCCGCGGGATGGCAGGCTTTCCCGTGGCTGTTGATACATAATGCAAGGTCCTCACACGTACAATCCATCCCGCCTTCGATCAGATATTTCAACGCCACCGCCCTCTGGATCGCCGCTTCAATCTCCGGTAGTTTTTTCTTGGCCAGGCTTCGCCAGCGTTTGGAGGGGGAAGCCCCTTTGGGAAATCCATCCAGCAGCACCTTGATCTCAGCCAGGGAAAAACCCATTTGCCGCGCCACCTGGATCACTTTGAGCCGATCCAGGACTACGGCATCGTAACGACGCCAGCCGCTTTGGCGCGGCGGCGGTTGAAGAAGGCCGACACTTTCATAAAAACGGATGGCGGAGGTGCGCAAGCCGACCTCTTTCGCCAGTTCGCCGATGTTCAAAGCAACCATTCAGACCTCCAAACTGGGCCTTGACTTAAAGCGCACTTGAAATTGTACACTATGTCAAGAATTCGGACAATATTTCACCAAATTCAAAAGGAGTGTGTAAAATGATTGATTACCAGACTGAAGTTATCGTTAACCGTCCGATCGAAGATGTCTTCCGCTTCGCTAAGGATGTGAGCCGCTTCGACGACTGGACCGACATGACCGGCACGCATCTCGTTTCGAACAGCGGCCTGGGACTCGGCTCCCAAATCGAGACAACGCTTAAACTCGGCCCCTCGAAACAGAAGCTGATCTTCGAGGTGTCTGCCTACGAGGAAAACCACCGCCTCGGCTGGAAGACCGCCTCCAAAGGACCGTTGGAGTGGGACGCAGATTACATTTTCGAGCCCCAAGGCAGTAATGCCACGCGCGTCGTCAGCGCCGGCCAAATCCGCCTAAACGGAATCCTGAAACTGTCCGAGCCCCTGATGGCGGGCGAGATCCGCAGCGGTGAAGCCAAGGAATTGGTCAAGTTCAAAGAACTGCTCGAAATGAACAAGTAGCAGGAAAGGGTTCATACCATGTCCCATGAAGAGATCATATCGGTCAACGGCATTGAACTGTTTGTTGTTTCAGAAGGCGAAGGCACGCCGATAGTCCTACTGCACGGAGGCCCGGGACTCGGCCATTCCTACCTTCATCCGCTTATCGAGGCTTTGGCAGGTAGTTTCCGTGTCATTACCTACGACCAACGCGGCTCTGGACGTTCCAGTGACTTGTCCGAGGATGCCATCACAGTGGCTGGACACCTGGATGATCTGGAGGGACTGCGGCGCGTTCTTGGCCTTGAACGCCTGAACCTAGTGGCGCATTCCTTTGGCGTGTATTTTGCGCTTCTCTACGCGGCCCAACATCCTGACTCGACTGCATCTCTCGTTCTTGCCAATGCCGGTCCACCCTTCGTTCCAGAGATGATAGAGATGCTCGAACGCGAGTTTGCCCAACGCAGGACCGCACAAGACAGCGCCCGTATGGCCCAGATTCGAGCCTCGGATGGCTTCAAAGCCAGACAGCCAAATGCCGTAGAGGAGTACATGCGAATCACATATATGCCCTTCTTCCGGGATCGTGCAACTGCTTCGCAACTCAGCCTGAATTTTACGGAAACGACCGCGCACCACGTGCTCGAGGCGGAAGAGGCGATGATCCCGCAGGTCTTCGAGATGCGACCCAAAGAGCGCCTAGCGGACATTACCTGCCCGACGCTGGTCGTCCACGCGGAGCACGACGCCATCCCGCAGGTATTCTCGGAGCTGCTTGCCATGCAGATCGCCCACGCCGAACTGGTCATCCTCCAGGAAACCGGACACTTCGCCTTCTTCGAAAGCCCGCAATCTTTCATCGACGCGGTCGCTCCCTTCCTTCGGGAGCACGCACGCTGAGCCGCGCCTGCTCCTCTTCGGCAAAATCCGCCTGCATGGGCTCTTGAAATTGTTCGAACCGCTCATGACAGGCGAATCCAAAAGGGCTTCGGCAAAGGAGCTCGTCAAGTTCAAGGAGCTCATCGAGGGCATGAAATAATTTCCGATGAAAGGGGCGCCTCTCAACAGGCGCCCCACCCAGAAGCATCACAGGCTTAATAGCAATTCACGAAGTACGAAGGAAGCAGTACGAAATACCGACCACGTTACTCCTCCTCCCAGCCCTGTTCCTCCACGGACATAAAAATATCCGTCGCGGAGATCATGCCCACCAATGTGCCCTGCTCATCCGCCACCGGCAGGTGGTGGATGTGGTGCTCCTGCATGACCAACGAACATTCGATCAACGTCCACTCGGGGCGGGCGGTGACGATCGGACCCGACATGATCTCGCGCACGGTCGTCTCGGCAGGGTTGCGACGGGCGGCCACGATCTTGTCGCGGACGTCGGTGGTGGTGAGGATTCCGTAGGCGGGATTCTTCTCGGAGATGTTCACCACGAGACTGCGGATGTTTCTTCGGCGCATGAGTGTCATGGCATAGGAAACGCTCGAATCGGGGTCAACCACAATAACAGGGCTTCTCATCCAATCACGGACAGTGTGAGGCATGGGATACTCCTATTTCTAAAATTAATTTTAGTACCGCGCAGAGGCGAAGGTCGCGAAGAGATTTGTGAACGCGAAGGGAATACTTTTGCGACTGTTA
>JACPVD010000213.1 GCA_016191895.1 Chloroflexota bacterium
AAGTTGCCCGCCTCGCCAGGGATTATCTGGAGAAGAACGGATTCCGCGTCCTCACCGCCGCGGACGGTCAATCTGCGCTGACGGTTGCCCGGCGCGAAAAGCCCGATCTCATCGTCCTGGACCTGATGCTCCCCCATATCGATGGCCGCGAAGTCTGCCGCATCCTGCGCCGCGAAAGCGACGTGCCGATCCTCATGCTTACCGCGCTTTCGGAGGAAATCGATCAAGTGACCGGCCTCGAGATCGGCGCGGATGATTACATCACCAAGCCGTTCTCTGTGCGCACATTGGTGGCGCGTGTGCGGGCGCTTTTGCGCAGAACACGCGGAGAGATCAAAGCCCCGGATATCATCCGCACCGGTGGATTGGAGATCGACTCAGGGAAATACGCTGTCACTTTCAACAGCGCCCCCATCAAACTCACGCCCAATGAATTCAAATTATTGCAATTGCTTGCCAGCCGCCCCGGCCAGACTCTCACACGCGAACAATTACTCGAGGACTTGCACGGCATCGCATCCAGCATCGACCGAAGCATAGATTCACATGTCAAAAATTTGAGAAAGAAACTCGAAGCCGCCTCCGGCGAACCCATGATCGAAACCGTGTATGGAATTGGGTATCGGTTTGTGGAATAGATTTTGAAAACAAGGTGACAGTCACTTTCAAAGTGACTGTCACCTGCTCCCAATTTCCCCTCCCATGTCTGAACCCCGCTTACCCCGCCATTCTCAATCGGGCCAACGCCCCCGCCGCGCCATTCGCTTTTTTGCCTTTTTTCTTGCTTTTTTTCTCGCCCTCGTTTGTTTTGTGGGCGGATTCTCCGCGCTGTTATTTGAAGCCTTCGCGCAATCCGCCGCGGCAAAATACAGCTGGATCCTGCTGTGCGGCGGTCCTGTTTTATTCGTAACGCTTGTGATCTTTGTGATGTTTAACTTATACATGCGCTTTGGCCGCCCGCTCGAGCAGCTCTTCAATACCATCAATGCTGTTGAAGAGGGCAATTTGTCGGCGCGTGTGCCGGAAAACAAATCCGACATGTTCAGCGACCTCATCAAGCGTTTCAACAAAATGGTCGGCGAACTCGAACGCGCCGAGCAACAACGCCGCAACCTCACCGCCGATATCGCTCACGAACTTCGCACGCCGCTTCACATCATTCAGGGAAATCTCGAAGGCGTCATCGACGGCGTGTACCAGCCCACAACGGAGCACATCAACAACACATTGGATGCAACCAAACTGCTCGCCCGCCTTGTGAACGACTTGCAGACTCTCTCACTTGCCGAAAGCGGAGGACTCCCGCTTCATTTCACCCGATTCCTGCTTGTCGACCTGATACATGACCTCACTTCGAGTTTCGACTCCCAATCTGCAACCCTCGGCATCGACCTGACCTCGAGCATCGCCGACCCCCACCAGGAAATCACCGCCGACTATGACAGGCTCAACCAGGTGTTCTCGAACCTGATATCGAACGCCTTGCGGCACACGCCCAAAGGGGGGAGAATCCTCATCGAAACAGAATCAGGCACGGGTGAAGAAAGACGCGCGCGGATCAAGGTTAAGGATACAGGCGAGGGAATCGCTTCCGAAAATCTCCCATTCATCTTCGACAGATTCTGGCGCGGCGACAAATCGCGCACAGGCCGCGAGCATAGCGGGCTGGGACTTGCCATTACAAAACAAATCGTCCGCGCGCATGGCGGAACGATCGAGGCGGAAAGCGAAGCGGGGAAGGGGACGACGTTTACGATCGAGTTGCCTATAGGACAAACTGTAGGACAAACTGTAGGACAAACTTAAGTTTGTCCTACGGCCCTATCCGTAATTTCCAGCGCCTTGTCCAGCACGTCCATGCCTTCCTTCAATTGTTCTTCGGTGATAATGAGCGGAGGAATGATCAACACGGTGTGCCAGTGGGTGTATAAGAACAAACCGTGATCGGCGCAGTATTTTTTCAGCGCGTTCATTTCGGGCGACGACCCGTTCCACGGCGCCATCGGTTCCTTTGTCTTGCGGTCTTTGACCAGTTCGATGATGCCGAACAACCCGATATTGCGGACTTCGCCGACAGACGGATGCGACTCGCCAAGGTCCGTGAGCATGCGCCTCAGGACTCCGCCCATGCCTGCCGCGTGCTCGACGATTTTTTCCTCCCGCATCACTTCGATATTGGCAATCGCCGCCGCCAGTGAAATGGGATGAGATGTGTACGTGAGCCCGCTTTCAAAGGCGTGTTCATTGAACGCCGCAGCGATCTCCGGTTTCATCGCCACCGCGCCCAACGGCGCATAGGCCGAAGTGAGTCCCTTGGCCATGGTCATAATATCGGGGACGACATCCCAATGCTCGATGGCAAACCATTTCCCGGTGCGCCCGAATCCGCTCATGACTTCGTCGGCAATCATCACAATTCCATATTTATCGCACAACGCGCGGACTCCCTGCATATATCCCTGCGGCGGGATGATGATTCCGTTCGTGCCGGTGACAGATTCCATCAGGATGGCGGCAATGGAGTCGGGACCTTCGTAGAGGATGATCTCCTCGAGGTGATTCAAATAATCGCGGGCGAATTCATCTTCTGAGATAGTTTGATTTGTGCGGTGAAACGTGGAGCGATAGCGATACGGGTCGAGGAAATGCACAACGCCAGTCATCAGATTCGGCTCCCAAGCCACGCGGCGCGGGTCACCGGTGGCGGCCATGGCGCCAGCAGACGCGCCATGATAGGAGCGATAGCGCGTAAGAATTTTGTGACGGCCGGTATATCCACGCGCGAGTTTGATGGCGTTCTCGTTCGCGTCTGCGCCGCCGAGGGTGAACAACACTTTGCTCAATGCGCCATTGGGAGTGATCTCAGCCACCGCCTTGCTCGCCAGCGCGCGGACTTTGGTGGTCATGCCCGGCGCAGCATAGGGCAATTCCGCGGCCTGCTCCTGCATGGCTTTGATCACGCGCTCGTTGCCATGGCCGATATTCACACACATGGTCATGGAAT
>JACPVD010000198.1 GCA_016191895.1 Chloroflexota bacterium
CGCAGGAGTAGGTCTGGTCGGTGACTAAATTCAAGATGAAATCTTTGTTGGCGGGGGCTTTCAATGTGCGCGGGAAGTAGCCGTTATTTTTGACACTGAGGACGAGTTCGCCTTCGGGGAAGGGTTGGGAAAGTCCGCTTGCAGACGCTGACTCTGCTTTATTGGACGAAAACAGGTTGCGGGTCATGTTTTGAAACGAGAGAGGGGAGCCAAGCAGGTTGAGTCCGCCATCCAGAGTCGTGAATCCCAAAATCAAAACGACGACGGCTACGAATCGCATGAAAAATTTTTCAAGTTTTGAGCCGAGTTCGGTGGTGAGATAAGCGACGATGAAAAAGACCGGGCTTGTGCCAAGCGTGAAGGCGAACATCAGCGCCGCGCCCATGCCGGCGCTGCCGGTGCCGAGGGCGGTTGCCATCATGGCCTGGGTGATGCCGCATGGGATGAGAACGGTAAGCGCGCCGAGAAAAACGGGCGTGGTGGTGTCCGTCCCTTTTGCGGTTTTGCGAATGTAGCGTTTGATGAACGACGGCGGCTCGATGGAGAAGTAGCGAAAGATCGGATGGACATTGAACATGCGCAGGGCGTTGCCGATCATGAATACGCCGATGAGAATCATCAGCATGGCGCGGGTCATTGGGCTGAAGGTGAGATAGGAGCCGATCAAGCCGAGGAACGCGCCAAGCAGGGTATAGGCGGCAAGTTTTGAAAGCAGGAAAAGGAAAATGGGCAGCGCACTATTTGTACGCACCGCGGCATGCTTCGCCTTCTTTCCATGCGATGCCTGCCCGACGTAATCCTGTTCGATCTGATGGGCCAGCGAACTGGCAAGCAGGCCGCCCTGCACGGCAAGGCAACTCAGGCCGCCGGTGGTGATTCCGGCGACGAACGCGACAACCAACTGACTCATCAGCCCCGAGTCTTTGTTGATTTCGATGGATGCCATGTTGGGCTGAAATACAAACATGGAGATAGCGATCGCCACAAATATAATTCCCAATAGGACAACAACGACAGGGTCGATGGGTTTGTTTTGATTCTTGGACATGAAACCTCGGAAATTGGAGTGTGGGGTGTTGTGAGCGCGCTCACAACACCCCACTTCCCCTTTTCTTTGTGAAAGGATACTTAGATTTTCACCTTACGCAGGCGCAGGCTGTTGGTCACCACGAACACACTGCTGAAAGCCATCGCACCGGCGGCGAGCATGGGGTTCAGGTATCCAAGCGCGGCGGCGGGGATCAACACCACGTTATAAAAGAATGCCCAGAACAAATTTTGCTTGATCGTGCCAAGCGTTTTGCGTGAAAGATGGATTGCCCGCGCAACACCTCGCAAGTCACCGCTCATCAACGTCACCGGGGCGGCGGCCATGGCAACGTCGGTGCCGGTGCCAATCGCAAGTCCCACATCCGCTTGCGCGAGTGCGGGGGCATCGTTCACGCCGTCGCCGACCATGGCAACGATGTGGTGCGTGGTGTGTGGTGCGTGAGGCGTTTGGAGTTTTTTGACTTCGGATGACTTTCCTTCGGGCAATACTTCCGCGAGAACCGTATCCACGCCGACTTGTTTTGCAATGGCGTCGGCAGTCTTTTGATTGTCGCCGGTGATCATCGCAACCTTCAATCCCATCTTGTGCAAATCGGCAATCGCATCCTTCGAGCCATCCTTGATCGTATCGGCCACAGCGATGATTCCCGCGGCAACATTATCCACCGCAACCAGCATCGCCGTCTTTGCTTCGGATTGGAGACGCGATACTTCAGACTCGAGACTCCCCAATTGGATTCCTCTCGCCTCGAACATTCTCTTATTCCCGACCATCACGCTTCTTCCGGCGACCTCAGCCTGCACGCCATGCCCGGCCTCTGCTTTAAAACCGGCCGGTTCCACTAAAACCAATCCACGAGTGGTTGCCTCGGCCCAAATGGATTCGCCCAGCGGGTGTTCGCTTCCCTTTTCAACAGACGCTGCAAGGCGCAGCAACTGATCACTGGTCACTGATGACTGTTCACTAATCACTATATCTGTCACCGCAGGCTGTCCTTTGGTGATCGTACCTGTTTTATCCAGCACAACGACGCTCACGTTTCCCGCGCGTTCCAATGCCTCACTATTACGAAAAAGAATGCCCGCCTCCGCGCCTTTGCCGGTGCCGACCATGATCGCTGTCGGCGTAGCGAGCCCCATCGCACACGGGCAGGCAATGACCAGTACAGCCACCATGTTGATCAACGCGCGTGTGAAATTATCGATATCTGAGTTAATGGGCAGGGCCGGCCCAAAGAAATACCAGCCTGCAAACGTCAGCGCGGCAATGCCGATGACGATTGGTACAAAGATGGCCGAGACCTGGTCCGCCATTTTTTGAATCGGCGCCTTGCTTCCCTGCGCGTCTTCGACGAGTTTGATGATCTGCGCGAGGGCGGTCTCTTTGCCAACTTTTGTGGCTTCGAACTTCAGCAGGCCGAGTTTGTTCAATGTCGCGCCGATGACTGCGTCGCCGGGTGTTTTTTCCACAGGCAGCGACTCACCCGTCAGCATGGATTCGTCCACCGAGCTTCGGCCTTCGATCACCGCGCCATCCACGGGAATCTTTTCGCCGGGTTTGACGAGGATCAGGTCTCCGACGAGAACCGAGTCAATTGAGACCTCCATCTCCACCCCGTCGCGAATGACGCGCGCAGTTTTGGCGCGGAGTCCCATCAATTTTTTGATCGCTTCGGATGTGCGTCCCTTTGCGCGGGCTTCGAGGAATTTCCCAAGCTTGATCAATGTAATGATCACCGCTGCTGTTTCGTAATAGACATGCCCCATCAACCAGCCAAACGTGATCGGCAGGGAATAGAAGAAGGCGGCTGAAGAACCCATCACGATCAACACGTCCATGTTCGCGGATTTATTTCGCAACGCCTTGAACGCGCCGACATAGTATTGCCAGCCCACATAGAATTGAACAGGGAGCGCAAGGGCGAGCATGAGCCAGCCAAACCAGGGCTGGGCATCGCGCATGCCCTCCATCGAGTTTTGAGTGTAGACGAAGGACGGAAGCAGGTTAAAGTCCTTGCCCATCGAAAGCAGAAAGAGCGGTACAGTGAAGACCAGGCCAATGACCAAAAGGCGGCGTTGCTCGTTGATCTCATGTTCGCGGGCTTTTGCCTCGGCATCTTCCGCTTCGCCGCCAAATTCAAGCGCTTCAAATCCGGCGGATGCAATGGCGCGGCGAAGTTCAGCCTGTGTGACGATGGTCGGCACGTATTTGATTCGCGCCTTTTCGGTGGCGAGAGTCACCTGCGCGTCCAGCACGCCTTCGAGTTTTGCGAGTGCCTTTTCCAAACGACGCGCGTCGTTATCGTCGGATAGGCGTTTGATGATCAAATCCGCTTCGCCAGTGGCGACGCCGTAGCCGGCACGTTGCACCCGTGCAATGAAATCGGCCAGTGCCAGTTTTGCAGAATCAAAGTCGACGGTGGCGCGTTCGGAGGAGAGATTGACCACCGCGAATTGCACACCGTCGAGTTTTTTCAGGTTGCGTTCCACGGTGGCGACGCAGTTTGCGCAAGTCATGCCGGTGATGGGGATGGTTAATTGCTTTGTATCAGCCATTTATAGTCCTTGCGTTTTACGCATCACGAATCGCGTAATACGTAAAACATGATTCGTAAAATCTAAAACGTGATCAAGCCTTCAGCGGGATAATTGATCTCGGCCAGCAGGGCCTTGATCGTATCTTCGGTGGCGGGTTCGGCAAAGGTAATGGTCACTTTCTTCGAGTCGATCTCCGCTTTCACAGACTGGACTCCCTGAATCTCGCCCACTTCGCTCTCGATGGTGTGGGTGCAATGTCCGCAGGAAATGGCGGGGACGGTGTAGGTTACTGTAGTCATGATATGTTCTCCTTGAATTTTGTTATTCGACGATCAACTCGGCGATCATCCCGGCTTCCTTGTGGCCAGGCACCGAGCAAAAGATTTGATATGTGCCGGGTTCTGTGGGTGTGAAGCGCAGAATGCCCGTGCCGCCGGCGGCGACCGAAGTGTGCAAATCGAATTCCTCGTGCTCAGTGGACATTTCATGTTCACCCATCCCGCCTTCCGTCGAAAGATCTGTGACCGAAATAACCTCGATCACAAAATCATGCTCCACCGAGCCTTCGTTCATCAGTGTAATTTCCACCGGCGTCCCGGCGGAAACCTTGATGGGATTCGGATCGAAGGCGAATTCCTTCATTGTGACGGTGATTGCGGCCGCATCTACCGCCTTGCCGCCGCAGGCCGTAAGAACAAGGGTGAAGACGGCAAGAAGCAAAATCAGTTTCTTCATTCAAAAGTCTCCTTTGGATTTTCGATTGGTGATTGGTGATTGGTGATTGGTGATTGGTAATTGCGGGTTATGCAGTACAGACTACGCGACTACACGACCATCAGACTACCAGGCTATCAGACTTTGGTAGACATCTCGAACACTTCGGTAATTTCCTTCAACACGCGTTCGCGCTCTTTTTTGTCGCTGCCTTGAATGGCCGTGATCACGCACGAGTTCAGGTGGTCCTCAAGAATGAGCGAACTGACCTTGTTCAGCGCGGCCTCCACAGCCTGTATCTGGCGGATCACATCGATACAGTAGGCATCCTCCTCCACCATGCGAATCACGCCGCGCAGATGGCCTTCTACTGTCTTCAGCCTTCGCAATGTATTGTCATTTTCCATTTTGGTTTCCTTTATTTCACAAACAGGCCGTTGACTTTCCTCCTACCCCCCCCAGGGGGGTAGGATACGGCAAATATAACACCCTGCCTTACGATTTGTCAACCTTTAAACGTAATGTGACAAAAGTCACAGATAATATCCGAACAAAACGATATAACACGACAAAATGTGCCTACTTTCACAAAGCCGCGCCCCGCTTTCTTACACAAAGGGACAGGCAAATATCTTTACGGCATAACTTCAAAAAGGAGAAGAACACATGAAAGCATTTATGAAATTCGCGGCTTTCGCGTTATTTCTGGCGATTTTCATTGCGGCTTGCTCTGCAACAGAAGCCAAAGTCGTCGACAAGGAATTCATCCTGACCACATCGTTTGAAGAGGGCGAATTCGCCTTCATTGGCGTGGGCGACGAGATCAACGGAGTGAAAAACCCCATCCTCAACGCCAAGCCCGGTGAAACAATCACCATCACCCTTATCAACGGCGGAGAGGGAAAGCACAGCATCGTCTTCCCGCCCGCCAAAGCCAGTTCCGAGGTCGTCCATGAAAAAGGCGAAGAAGCCTCAATCACCTTCACCGTGCCCAACAGCGAAGGCGAATGGGAATATTACGACGGAGTGGGAAACAACGCGGAACTGGGATTGAAAGGTTTTGTTGCCATAAGCGCAGTGGAAGTCGCACAGGCCGCGCCTGCCGCCGATAATCCCCTTTTCGCAGCCTTCCAAAAAGGTGGATGCGGCGCATGTCACGGCATTCCCGGAATTCCCAACGCAGTCGGCGTGATCGGCCCCGACATGGCGAAGATGAACGAAGTCGCAGCCGCCCGCATCGCAGACTCAGCCTACACCGGCGAAGCCAAGACCGCAGAGGAATATATCCGAGAGTCGATTCTCAACCCCGATGCGTTCGTTGTAGCAGACTGCCCCTCCAGCGCATGTCAAAAAGGGCTGATGCCCTCCACCTTGAAAGACACGTTAGCGGAAGAAGAAATCAACACCATTGTTGGCTACCTCGCCACCCTGCCTGGCGGCGAAGCGGCAATCCCCGCGCCCGAAACATCCGCCGCGCCGGTTGTTGCATCCGCCGCAAACCCAAGCGACATCGCCCTTTCGGATGAAGATTTTGCCTGGGCAAAGCAAACCTTCTTCGAACGCTGCGCCGGGTGCCATGGAACTTTGCGCAAGGGAGCCACCGGACCCGCCTTGACCCCGGACGTGACCCTGACTAAAGGAACCGTTGCCCTCTCTGCAATCATTTACAACGGCACACCCAAGGGCATGCCAGATTGGGGCAAGCAGGGATTCTTCACGCAGGAACAAACCGATATCATGGCGAAGTACCTGCAAAACGAACCGCCTGCCCCGCCCGATCTCTCGCTTGAACAAATGAAAGAATCGTGGAAGGTCTTCGTCGCCCCTGAAGACCGCCCCACCGCACCGCAAACAACCCGCAATTGGGAAAACTACTTCTCGGTCACATTGCGCGACGCGGGACAGGTCGCGATCATCGACGGCGACACCTATGAAATCGTCGCCAAGGTCGATACCGGCTACGCCGTCCACATCACACGCATGTCTGCCACCGGACGTTATGCCTACGTCATTGGCCGCGATGGCAAACTCGCCCTCGTCGACCTGTGGATGGAAATCCCCGCCAAAGTGGCCGAAGTGCAAACCTGTTACGACGCCCGCTCGGTGGAAGTTAGCAAATACAACGGCGAACTCGGCGACTTCACAGACAAATACGCCATCGTTGGTTGTTACTGGCCGCCGCATTTCACCATCCTTGATGGGCAAACGCTTGAGCCCTTCAAAGTGATTGGCGTACGCGGCTATACAGCGGACACAAACACCTATGTAGACGATCCGCGCGTGGCCTCCATCCTGGCCTCCACCTTCAAACCGGAATGGATCGTCAACATCAAAGAGACCGGCCAGGTCTGGATGGTGAACTATACCGACCCGATGAACCCAACCATCAAGATGATCAGCTCCGCCCTCTACTTGCATGACGGCGGATGGAACTCGACCAAACGCTACTTCATGGTTGCCGCGAATCAATCCAACAAGATCGTGGTTATCGACGCCCTCGAAGGCGACCTCGAAGCGATGGTCGACACGCCCCAGGTGCCGCACCCCGGCCGCGGCGCAAACTGGATCGACCCCGTCTACGGCCCGGTATGGAGCACATCCCATCTCAGTTCTGATTCATTGATCGCCATTGGCACCGATCCCGAAGGCAACCCCGACAGCGCCTGGAAGGTCGTGCGCGATATCAAACTCCCCGGTGCCGGCAGCCTCTTTATCAAGACTCATCCCAACAGCCAGTGGATCTGGGCTGATATGGTGCTCAACTCCGACGAAAAACTGCAACGCACCATCTGCGTCATCGCCAAAGCCGACCCGACCAAGACGCACAAATGCTGGGAAGCCTCCGACTACGGCCGCGCCGTTCACATCGAATACAACATGGATGGCACCCAAGTCTGGGTCAGCATCTGGGGCACGGCCGATGTGCCCGGCAAGACCGGTGAAATCGTCATCTACGACGACGCCACACTGGAAGAACTCTTCCGCATCAAGGACCTCATCACCCCCACCGGCAAATTCAACGTCCACAACACCGTTCACGAAGTGTAC
>JACPVD010000199.1 GCA_016191895.1 Chloroflexota bacterium
ACGTAAACACCCGCATCCAGCCCAAGCCGTTGCCTGTATACGGCGGAAACAGCATGGGCAAACGCCCCGGCCTTTTCCTCCTCCACCAAAGCGACAGCACATCCGCCGAATCCCGCGCCTGTCATCCGCGCTCCATGACACCCCGGCTGTTCCCGCGCGCACTCAACCATGACATTCAACGCGTCATTGCTCACTTCAAAGTCATCGCGCAAACTTTCGTGGCTGGCATTGAACAACTCGCCCAATCTTTTTGCATCGCCGTGTTTCATCACCTCGACCGCTTCCAACACCCGCGCATTCTCGGTGACGATATGCCTTGCCCTCCTCGTAACCGTGTCGTTTGCCTTTTTTTCCGCCACCCATTTTACAAACTCGCCCATGTTCACATCCCTCAACGCCTTCACGCCGAACCGCCGCGCCGCCTCTTCGCATTGGCTTCGCCTCTCGTTATAAGCCGAATCCACCAGCCCGCGCCGTGTGGATGTGTCCAGGATAACAATGGATACGTTTTGAGGCAGGGGAATATGTTGATATTCCAGCGTGCGGCAATCCAAAAAGAGCGCATGCCCCTCCTTCGATGCCGCGCTTGCCATCTGATCCATGATGCCGCAATGGACGCCGACCCATACGCTCTCCGCCTGTTGCGCGAGTTTTGCCATATGCGCCGCATTCCATGCGAAACCTGAGACTGCGCAAAAGGCGCGGGCAGTCGCCAGTTCCACAGCGGCAGAAGAGGATAAGCCCGCGCCGCGCGGCACATCGCCGGTCATGACAGCGTCGAATCCGCGCAACGCATAGCCCGCCTTTTGCAACTGATATGCGACTCCCTTGATATATTCGAGCCAGCCCTCGCCTTTCGCGAGGGAATGCAGATCGAAAGCCGAATCAGGATTCGGGTTGCGCGATGCGGCTGTCATATCCAACGAATGAATACAGACACGCGAGTCGACCCTGGGGGAAAGCGCGATCCATATCCCCCGATCGATCGCCATCGGCAGGACGTATCCATCGTTGTAGTCGGTATGCTCGCCGATCAAGTTCACCCGCCCCGGCGCGCGGACTATGAACTTCGGTTTGGCGTTAAAATAGCGGGAAAAGGAATTTTCCAGAGATTGCATGTTCATGACCGCGTTTATACCATAGAGGCCGCATGACCGATCTTGAATTGCTCGAAATGTACGAGCCTGCGCTTCGTTTTGCAAAAAGCGAGCGTTTCTTTCCGATGGCAGTGGAGCCATACCTGGAGATGTGTTCCATTTTTCCCAGCGGGCCGCAGGGCGCGGTGGAACTGCTCTTTCATTTTCACGAGCCGCTGGTCACGCGCATCGGCAAATTGCAAAGCGAACAATATTACCTGCGCTTTATCAACAAGCCGCTCAACGATGCCGACGCGTGGGTGTGGTGGGGCGCGCTTTCGGCGGTCGGCATTGTGAGCGCGTGGTTTCTTCTTGGTTTAGGCGGCGTGGAGGCGACGATCACGTTATCGCTTCTCGCGGCATTGACCATCTTCATGCTTGCCTCGCCCATTCGCTTGCGGATCATTCCTGCCGCGCTGGCCGCCGTTGTTTTTATTTCATTGGAAGTTGCGCCGATCTGGTTCTTTGCGCACCCCAGCCGGTATGTGAGTCTTGCGGTGGAATATCTTGTGCTACTCCCGATTTATTTGATCGGGTTGTTTTACCTGTTCATTCGGACAATGAAATTCATTATCGAGCGCGTTATCCCGGAAGGGCCGGGGCTGGTGATGGATATGCTTTCGCAGGCAACGGAGAAGATCGCGCGCGAATCCTATTTTCAATATGAAAAGATTCTGGGGAAGGAGCCCCAACCCGTATATTACGGCCGCATTCTGCGCGAGACGGACAGCGAGGGAATCAAGTGGACGATCCTGCAATATCATTTTTTTTACGCCTTCAACGACTGGCGGCTGGCGGCAAACGGCATGAACCATCACGAAGGCGATTGGGAGATGGTGGCGGTGTATCTTCAAAATGACTCTCCGTATGCGGTGTTGTTCTCCCAGCACGGCGCGGGCAACATCGAAACATGGGGGACGACGATCAAGGCGGCGGACGCACAGGGAAACGAGACCTCGCATCCACTTGTATATGTTGCGCTTGGGTCGCATGCGAATTACAGCAAACCCGAAGTCATCCGGTCGCCGGGTATGTATAAGCCGGGGCGGGTGCAACGCTTTTTATTCTGGCTCGACGGGCTGATTCATTTTTTATTTTTGTGGTTCAACCCAAGCCAGAAGGCGCGGGCAATTGCGATGAAAGAGATGCAGGCGCGTCATGCAAATTTCCTTGCAGAGGACGCCTTCGACAACCTGCGCGATGAGGCAGATCATTATGTGGTGAGCCTTCCGATGGAGATCGCATCCGGCGACGGCCATCGCATCGGTATTCACGCGGAAGACAGCCCCCGCGAAAGAACAATGCGATCCAGCAGTTATCTCAAAAGGGTCATGTCGGATCGCAAGACAACCCGCCCACAAATAAAGGAATGGCGAAAGGTGGTATTGAATCCGGAACCGGATTGGGTACAATATAAGGGACTTTGGGGCGTGAAGAGTTTTTTGCGGGAAGAATCGGGACCGCCCGGCCCCAAATGGGACAGGCCCCAAAAGGATCGACCCGGCGTCTGTGAGCGAGTTCGCTGGGGCAGGCCGCTCGAATGGCTGGCCAAATTGGAAAAACAGTCACAAGGAGAAAACAATGTCCATTCCACAAGCTCTTGAAGTTGCCGTAGGCCTTATTGTCATCTATTACCTGCTGGGTTCGGTGGTGTCGCTGGTGACACAATGGATCAACGAGGCGCTGGAGACGCGCGGCAAGGCGCTGCGCCAGTATCTTGTGCGTATCGTCGGGGACCAGAAGATCGGAGACCTGGTCAACCTGCCGCAGATGCAGGCGCTTCGCCCGATACGATACAAGGGATTCATGAGTGTGTTCGGTTCGGTGACAGAACCCAAGATGGTCGAAAAGATTCCGGTGGCAACGCTGGTCGATTCGTTCTTCGACCTCTCCGGCCTGACTGCAAAAAAAGAGATGGAACTTTTGGAACTGGCCGAATTGATCGATAAACTGCCAGACTCGGAAGGAAAGAAGGCCTTCATCGGCTGGATCAACCAGGGCGTGACCAATATCGCCGATTTACGGACCCGCACAACCGCCTACTTTACCGGCATGTTGGATCAAGCCGCATCCACTTTCCGCGCCCGCGCCCGAAGTTTTGTGATTCTCCTCTCGATGGGCGTGACTCTTTTATTCGGCACCGATAGCATTCAACTTGCGAAGACCCTGTGGACGAACGCCGAACTCCGCGCCATTGCCGCCGCGCAGGCGAATGCCGTCGTCGCGCAGGGTGGCACCACCGCAGACCTCTCCGAGTTAATAGAAGATCTCGGCGAACTCTCGATCAAGATCGGCTGGTGGCAGACACAGCAATTTCCCGAAGGCTCCGATGCGGGGCAGTGGGCGTTGTTCATTTTCTTCAAGTTGCTTGGGCTGGCGATCACCGTCGCCGCAGTTTCGCAGGGATCGTCCTTCTGGTATGACCTTTTGAAGAAGGTCACCGCCACAGGCAAGTCGTTTGGATCCGGTAGCGGCAGCAGTAGCAGCTCATCTCAAAGCAGCGAGGCGAAGGGATAGGATAGATAATCCTTGCAGAAAATAAGTTGAGGTGTTTTGAGCGCGCTTCGCGCGCTTAAAACACCTCACTTCTTTTTGAATGCGCGCTTACTTGATCATCACATTCTCCCACAGCACATTTGGAGAATCTTTTAGCAGGTAAACTTTTATCTTTTCCCCGATCAAGGCGTACACATATCTTTCTTTTAAATAGGGGGCGGCTTCGGCGTCTGTGCCTTCCCAAATGGACACGATCACATCGGGTTTCAGTTGACCGAAGGTATGGGCATAGTCCCACTTCATGTGACCGGGGCGCATGAAGGGAACATCGTCAAGGCTCATCGGCGTGCGGACGTTTTGATGCGCGATGTACGGATCGGCTTTGCCGAGGATGTCGATGGCATAGCGATCAGGCAACAGGTAGGGGATTGTCCCCGCGCCGATAACGGCGACAGATGCGCCGGGAATAGTCACATTTTCGATGGCGAGCGCCACTTGCAGGTTGCGATCACTGCCCGCCACGTAGTCGGGCCGCCGCGTGAAATTCCAACGCTCGATGGATTTCCATTCGCCGATCAAGGCGTTGAAGTTAAGAATTGAAAAAACAAAAAGCGCAAGAAATACAACGCGCCAGCCGATTTCAAGGATTTTCCCTTCGTATTCCTTCGCGTCCTTTGCGGTTAATTGCTCTTTTGCCTTCTTCAACAACTCCACTGCGGACCAACTCAATAAGACAAAGAACAAAGGCATTGCAATAACAAGATATCGATTCGCCCCGCCGTGATTCTCCCACGCATCCCCGCCGACATAAACGGAATACGCCGCCTGGCCCATGAAGACAAGCGCCGGCAACGCCACCTTCCAATCGCGGCGAAAAATGAAGATGGCAAACGGCAATAGGATCAGAACCCAATTCGAGTAATAGGCAAAATGGACAAGGGTGTACAATCCGCGCAGAATTCTCAGGGTGAGCGGCCAGCCTTCCACTTTGAGGTAATAGGTATTGGGGAGCCATGCATGGTAATAAAGATAGCGTGCCAACGTCTGCCCGCCAAGCGAGAGGATGAGCAGGCCCAACCCCCAAATCAAATGCCGTTTGCGATTCTCTTTTTGCGTGATGAGTAATATCGCAAAGATGACAAGATAGGGAACAGCCATGTCAAAGCGAACGAGGGTGGAGGTTGCCAGAATGATATAAGCCCACACATTGAATTTGTTATCACTTTTGAGAATCAGCCAAATGACAAAGGACAGCATCAATGCCAGCAGGCTTACTTCCATGCCGAGCAATCCGTAAGAGTTGAGTGGCGCGTAGAACGCGATCCATGCCGTAGCGGAGAGCATGGCGAAGAGGTCGTCGGTAAAGGCTTCGACAATGCCTTTAACGAGGAACAGGTTGAGGGTCAGGAAGGATGCGCCGAGGATCTGGATCACGAGCCCCGTTTGATTTAATCCAATCGGAAAAAGATGAACGATCGCCATGATCCCCATCCAAAGCGGATTGGTGTATCCCTCCACTCGTTCGCCGGCATTCCAGACAGGGCCAAGTCCGTGCGCGAGGTTGTAGGCATAGCGCATCGAGATCATCGCGTCGTCGAATAAAACGTAATAGGTTTTGCCTTCCACCATGAAACTTGTCGCCGCAAGGTACCGCTGGCAGTAATGGATATAGCCAAGGACAAGCAGGCCAAATAATATATTACGCAGGATTTTCGAATTCATGATTTTGGGATTATATCGTGTTAAATAACCTGACCTTACGCGGAACATCCCGACGGTTTTCTCGCATCAAGCCTGTTTTCTGCTCAGATCTTCGGGACGGCGCGTAACATCACTGGGTTAATCTTTCTCACACACACAGACCAGCCCTTTCAAATACGCCCCCTCCGGGAAATGCAAACCGACCGGGTGGTCGCCCGCCTGCGACATGCGTTCGATGATCGTTGCGTCCGCGCCTGCGTCCAATGCGGCGGATGCGACGATTTTTTGAAAGAGGGCGGCGTCGATTCCGCCGGAGCAGGAAAAGGTGAAGAGCAGGCCGCCATGGCGAAGGAGTTTGAACGCCAGCAGGTTGATGTCCTTATAAGCGCGGGATGCTTTTTCTGCGTGGGCGGCAGTGGGAGCG
>JACPVD010000210.1 GCA_016191895.1 Chloroflexota bacterium
CACGCCAAAGCGCTTCACTGCATAGACAATCTGCGACCCATCCGGCGACCAGGCCGGCTGGCGCGCCTCGACACTGGGTGTCCCTTTCGTGGCCTGGACCACCGACGGGGTAGCGCCTCCCAGAGTCAGAATAAAAATTTCCATTTGTCCCGTTCGCAAGGATGCAAATGCGATCTTCGATCCATCCGGCGACCAGGCGGGGTCGAAATCGCCGCCGGGAACGGTGGCAAGCGGCGTGAGATTATCTCCATCCGCATCGGCGATGTAAAGGCCGGCATCGTAATAGATTTCATCCATGCCCTTGCACGGGGAAATAAATACAAACTTCTCCCCATCCGGCGACCAGGAAGGCTGGCATGCACCCTCGGGCATGTCTGTGATCTGCGTTACAGTCTGGCTGGCGATGTCGGCTAGATAAATTTGCGGAATCCCCGAACGGTTGGAAGCATACGCAATTTGCCCGGAGCCTCCCACCGGCGTAGCCGCAGAAGTGGGAGTGGAAGAAGGTAAAGGCGTAAAGGTGAGAGTCGCTGTCGGGGTGGCTGTGTATGTGTATTCGATGCCCACGTTCCCAGTCGCGGAAGGAAGCGGGGTATTCGTCGGGCGGGAAGTTACAGTGGGAGGGATCGTCGTCTCAGTGAGCGTGGCGGTGGCCGTGAGGGTCTGGGTCGGAATCGGCGACGGAGTTGGGGATGACGTTGTTGTGCTTGTCGGCATCAGAAACGGTATCGCGGCGCGGACATCGGCCGGCAGAATACCCGGCGCGACAAACGGAATGCTCCCCACAAATAACAGAATCAGGATAAATATAAAACGAACCAGCGCATTGCGTCGCTTGCGATCGCGCTCTTTTTGTTTCTTCAGCGGTGAGATGAATTCCTGCTCTTCATCGACAACAGCCGGGCCGGCAGACGGCAGGCTGGGAGTCTTTTCCTTTTTGATTTTCTCTTCAACAATCGCGCTGGGATCGTTTGGCAAGAAAGACTCAGCCGGGGGCGGCTCCACCACATAACTGCCGGGGATGTTTTGGGTGCGCGAGCCAAGCAGGGCTTTTTTGAATTCTTCCGCGGTCTGGAATCGATCGCTTGGGTCGACCGCCATCGCCTTTTCGATCGTCGCAGCCAGGCGGCGCGAGATATTTGCGTTGCGCTTGCGAAGCGGGGTTAATTTGGCATTGTCCATGGCGCGGGCAAGGCCGTCTTCCGGGATGATGCCGCACAACACGGCGTACATCGTGGCGCCGAGCGAATAAATATCGGTGCGCGGATCGGTGCGGGCGGTGCCATATTGTTCCGGCGGGGAATAACCGGGCGTCATGGCGCGCGCGCCGGAACTGGTAGCCTGCGCCGACCCTTGGTACACCTTCGCCAAACCAAAGTCCACCAAAAAGATGTGGCCTTCCGGGGTGATCTTCACGTTCCCGGGCTTGATATCGCGGTGCAAAATGGGAGGCTTGCGGGTGTGCAGGTAGGCAAGCGCGTCGCAGATGGCCGCGCCGATCTTTACCACATCCTCTTCGGGAACCGTGCCAATCCGCTCCATACGAAAGCGCAAGTCTTCGCCTTCGATAAAGTCCATCACGAGGTATTGACCCTGCTCGCCCAAATCGAAATGATCCGACACACGCGGCAGGTTTGGGTGGCGCAGGTTCGCCAGAATCACCGCCTCAAGGCGGAACTGGCGCATGTATTCATCTGTGGTAAACAGGTTTTCTTTGAGCGCAACTTCAACATGGAGGTTTTCATCCATGGCGCGATAAACCGACCCCATGCCGCCCTGGCCGAGGATTTCAACAACACGGTAACGATTATGAAGGATGGTATTTTTTTCGAGCGTCATGTACAAACCCTTGATGAATCCAACGCCTGATGTGGAGCGGTTGGACTCCGATGTTCACGTGATTATATCAGACGCCCCGCGAGATTAAACCTTACAAATAACCATGGCGCGACCCAGCCTGCGCCTGCGCCTTGAAGCGCGATAATAAAGGCAATACCGTTCTCGATCAGGGTTTACATACCATCCTCCAGTAGGGTTTTTCGCGCCGCTCAATTGACGGGCTGACTTCTTTTATTGTACACTCAACCTATGAATCAGTCACCCGCCCGCCGTTGGGACCTGCCCTCGGCTGTCTTTTTATTTTTCGCGATTCTATTCTCCCTCTGGCGTTTGCAACTCACCGGCTGGACGGAGGGATTGGGCTACGTCCGCAATACGGCGATTTGGGGGCTTGTCATCGGGCTGGCGTTGGGGGCAAGCGCGTTCAAACGACGCGGAGTGGTTCTGCTGACAATCGGCTACATGCTGGTCGTGTTCACCTGGCAATGGTTCAATTTGATTGACTTCGCAAAAGAAGACGCCTACCTCGGCGACAGGTTGTTGATTCTTGCGGGCAGGCTCCTGCTTGGGTTGAGCGAATACGTCGCCGGCCGGCCGGTGAAAGACCCGTTGTTCTTTATCGCCATGTTGTGCATTCCCTACTGGTTTATTTCGCTGATCAGCGGCTACCAGATGACGCGCCACGCCAACGCGCTCGCAGCCATATTACCCGGCGGCATCGTCATGTTCCTGGTCTTCCTCCTGCATTACACCGACGAAGATTACAGTTGGTTATTCGGCGCGTATCTCTTTGCGGCATTTTTATTTTTAGGACGGCAGAAATATCTCGCCGATAAACGAAAATGGGACGCGCGCCGCGTGCAGATCCCCGTTGAAAGCGGCATGGATTTCAACAACACCATCCTCGCCAGCGCGGCAGTCGTCATCTTGCTGGTGTGGCTGATACCATCCGCCCTGCCGTACAACAATGCAATACGAAAAACATGGAACGACACATCCAAAAAATGGTTTGCGCGAAACGAACGCTGGGAAAACATGTTCGCCTCCGCCAAACAGGATGCGGTTCCAGTCAACGATTTTTATCGCGACACCATGCCGCTCGGCACCTACGCCAAACAGGGCGAATCCATTGCCTTTCTCGTGTACACCCAGCCGTCGCCGGTGGAGCCGCCCCGTTTGTATTGGCGCGGCCGCATCTATGACCGTTTCGAAGACGGACGCTGGACAACATCGAACACAAAGAGCGCAACCTTCTCCCCGCACAACAACGACCTTGAAATCGCAGACGCGCAAAATCGCATCGGGTTCGATTTCACATTCAACATGTATTTATCCGGGCAGACCATCCTCTACGCCGCGGCGCAACCGGTGTGGGTCAGCCACCCGGCAAACATCCTGTACAAAACGGTTTACGAAGGGGAACGACAGGAAAACGTTTCAGGCATGGCCGAAACGATGGACATCACCACCATGCAGGCCGTGCCCTTTCTTACAGAGGGAGAGTCGTATCACACCACATCGCTCATCGCGAATCCATCCGCCGACCAGTTGCGAACCGCCGGTGAGGAATATCCCGCATGGGTGACGGATGAATACCTGCAACTGCCGAACGACTTTTCCGTCCGCATTCAATCGCTTGCGTTCGAGATCACCGCCGATTCAAAAACACCCTACGATAAAACCGCCGCCATCACCGAGTATCTTCGCCAAGAAATCAAATACATCCCGTCGGTAAAACTCCCCGCCGAGTCTGTTGATCCGCTCGAATATTTTCTCTTCGATTCAAAGCAGGGTTTCTGCAATTATTACGCCAGCGCCGAAGTGTTGATGCTTCGTTCCATCGGAGTCCCGGCGCGGCTTGCGGTGGGCTTTGCGCAGGGCGAGTCGAATTTGCAAAACACGTTTTACACCGTCCGCGAACGCGACGCGCATGCCTGGCCCGAAGTGTATTTTCCAAAATACGGCTGGGTCGAGTTCGAGCCGACCGTCAATCAGGCCGCACTGATCCGCCCCGATAAAAACGAAGAGCCTGAGCCCATCGCCACGCCGGAGATTCTCGCGCCCGATCCAATTATTCAGGAAGACGCCCCGCCCGAACCCGTGGACTCATCCCCGGCCGGATTCTTCACCCGAACTCGAATCATCTTAATCAGCCTTGCCGTGCTCGGACTCACCCTCAGCCTGTTCCTGTTTCTGATCAACAAAAGCCTGGCCTCGAACACCCGCGCCGCAATCGCGATCCGCTCGGCGATCGAAAGCGGGGCATGGCCTTCGCCAGCATGGTTGCAACATTGGGCGCGCTGGCTCGAACTGACCTCCATCGAAAGAGCCTTCCATAGCGTCAACACCGCCTTGACATGGATGGACAAAACGCCGAACCTCCACGCCACACCCGCAGAACGCGCCGCAATGTTGACCGAACTCATCCCCGCCATTGCGCCTTCCGTCAACATCCTCCTGCGCGAGCACCACGCCGACCTGTTCACGCCGAACGCAGGAGACTCATCCCTCGCCCGCCGCGAGGCACGGAAGATCTTGTGGCGTGTTGCATATTTGAAGATGAAGGAATTCGCGGCCAGGTAACGCAAAACGAATTTTGTACTTTTCAAAGATTTTCAACGCCAGCGCGGTACGTACCGCAAACTTCAGTTTGCATCGGGCGCGGGCAGGATGTTGATTGCGCCTGGCGAAATAAATTTCGCAATACCCTTCTCCAGTAGGGTTTTTGCTCCAATGCAATTGACGAATGCCCTGTATTCAATGTACACTCGCGCTTATGGATAAATCCATTGCCGCTCCCGACTTTTGGGAAAACGTAACCGCATCCATTAAACACAGCCTGCCCAAGCGGGAATGGGACTGGCAGGCCGCGGTACTTGCCGTTCTGCTTGTGCAAATCGCCGCCGCGCGGCTTTCGATCACCAAATGGGTTCCATCCCTGAATGTTGTCATCTTGTTGAGTTTTTATGCCGTATGTCTTGGATTGGTCATCGGATATGGCGGCCTCTCGCGCCGCAACGCCATTTGGATGGGCGTTGAATATGGATTGTTGCTCATCCCGCTGCAATTCCTGAAAGCGATTGAAACCACCGGCGTCCTGCACGAAGACCTGCGCGGAATCCTGGTTCGCCTTTTCGACTCGGTCGTATTCCTGGCCGAAAACCAGCCGGTAAACGACACGATTTTCTTCCTGGCACTCATGTCCATTGGATTTTGGGCCATTGGCATGTACACGGGCTATCAACTGGCGCGGCATGGAAATTTCATCCCAACTGTTGTTTCGCCCGGGTTGGCGATGCTGATCGTCCAGGTATACGATCCCTGGATCTCGCGCCGCGTGTGGGCGTTCGCCTTCTACTTCTTCGTTTCGCTGGCGCTCCTCGGACGTTGCAATTTCCTCAAAAACAGCATTTTTTGGAAAACAAAACGGGTCTTTCACACCACCGATTCCGAATGGGATATTTCGCGAAGCGTCGTCAGTTTCGCCGCCGTTGCAGTGTTGGCGGTATGGGCGTTGCCTTCCGCGTTGAACGCTGTCGACTCCTTTGCGAGGGAATGGCGCGGTTTTGTCCGCCCCATCGAAAAGAAATTTTCCAACCCCGTCGCCGCGTTGGATTCGCCTTACGGCGCGCCTCCCAGCAGTGACTTCTACAGTTCGAGTCTCGGCTTGGGCGATAGCGCCCCGGTCAGCGATACGATCGTTTTTTCGGTGGAAGTAAATCACATCGAATCGGAGCCCACCCGCTATTACTGGCGCGGCAGGATTTACGATCATTACGAAAACGGCCAATGGACGAATACGGACGTCACGCGCCGCGACTTCGACCCCGATACCGACGAAATGCCTTTCGATATCACTCCCCTGCGAAGCGAAGCGATATTCACCGTCACGACAAATTTCCCGCGGCAGGAGTTGATCTATGCGCCGTCTGAAATGATCTGGGTCGATCGCGCAGGCCGCGTGGTTTCGACCACGGCAACGGATTCAGACGCCGACGTAAATGCCTGGATGGCATCCCCCAGCCTGGTCGCGGGAGACAGGTACCAGGTCCGATCGAGAATCGCGAATCCAAGCATCGAGGAATTGCGCAATGCCGGAACAGAGTATCCCGCATGGGTAACGGATCGCTACCTTCAAGTCCCAACAGATGTTAAGCGGCCGCTTGAAACGCTGGCACAACGGGTTGCGGGGGCATATATCACCCCCTACAATAAGGCGCAGGCTGTGACGGCGTATCTGCGAAAGGAAATCCAATACACGACCAAGTTGATCGATTCGCCGCCAAGTTATCAAGACCCGGTGGTGTGGTCGGTGTTCGAATACAAACAGGGATTCTGCATGTATTCCGCCAGCGCGGAAGTGTTGATGCTGCGCACGCTGGGGATTCCCGCGCGAATGGCGGTGGGATTCGCCGAAGGCGATTTCGACCCCGAAGAAAATCATTATGTGGTGACGCAAGCGGATTCGCACGCATGGCCGGAAGCGTATTTCCCGGGCATCGGCTGGGTGGAGTTCGAGCCTACTGGAAATCAGTCGCCGTTGAATCGCCCACAGCGGGAAACCAGGGAGGAGACTGCGGGGCTGGAACCGGGTGATTCGACAAATAATCGCCCGGATCAAAATACCGACGATGAATTCGCCGAAAACCCCAATAACGATCCGCTTCTGCGCGAGGATGAATTGATGTCACGCGCAGCGCCAACGGCCGGCCCGGGGACAAGTCTTGCGCTATGGGCGGCGTTCTTAATTTTCTTTTCCGCCGGCGTCTACATCGTTCAACGTTATTCGTTTGCAAACCGCCTGCCGATCTACCTGCAAAGCCGCTACGCCAAAAACGGACAGCGCCCCCCGGCCTGGATTCAACGCTGGGCAAGTTGGGCGATCCTCGCGCCGGTGGAACGCGCTTTTCATGCCGTTGATTTGAGCCTGCGTTGGTTTGGCAGGTCGCAACCGGCGCATGTGACGCCTGTCGAGCGCGCAAACGCATTGGGGCGATTGCTCCCTTCCGCGCAGGAGGCCATCGCCACCCTCGAACGTGAGCATGAGATCATCCTGTTCACAAACCATGACGGGAATCTCGCCGCCGCCCGCAAAGCCGCGCTTTCGATTCTCTTCGAGAGTCTGCGAAAGACGATCCGCGAAGGCCGGCGGCCGGTGATGGATTGATTCCGCAGGTATACCCGGCACGGGAACAAATTGCGTTTTTAACGCAAAGACGCAATGTATGACCGCGTTCAGTATAGAACTTGCGGACTCCGCCCGTGAGCGCGGACAAGTTGAAACTTATCCTACGTGATAATTTTCCAGATACCCGTTATAATCTATGTGGTACTCGAATTATGGCCGAACTCACACGCCCTCAATCCCTTTCCGAACAGTTGATTGCCCTGCGCCTGCGCGCGGGGAAGATTCGCACCCAGTTCGATGAGGCCGGCCTCAAACTTCCCAAGGTCATTCTCGACGACCTTTCGCACATCGAGAACGCGCTCATGCAGGCGAGCGAAAAGATCGCCGCGTTTCAACGCGAACAGGGCAACCTGCTCGCGCTGGCCGATATCGGGCAGGTGGTCAACTCGTCGCTCGAACTCGACGAAGTGCTCACCATCGTGATGGACAACATCGTGCGCCTGACCAAAGCCGAGCGCGGCTTTCTGATGCTGCGCGACGAAAAAGGCGAGATGACCACGCGCATGGCGCGCAACTGGGAAATGGAATCGATCAACTCCTCCGAACTCACCGTGAGCAAATCGGTGGTGGGGCGCGTGATCGAAAGCGGCGAGCCGCTCATCACCACCAACGCGCAGGAGGACACGCGCTTTGCCGGGCAGGAAAGCATTGTGGCCTTCAACCTGCGCTCCATCTTGTGCGTTCCCCTCAAAGTAAAAAACGACCTGATCGGCGTGATCTACGCCGACAACCGAATTCGCACGGGCATCTTCGCGGAAACAGAACGGGACCTGCTCGTGGCTTTTGCCAATCAGGCCGCGGTGGCGATCGACAACGCGCGCCTGTTCTCCTCCCTCAAGCGCACGCTCGAAGAAGTCACCGGGCTGAAGAATTTGATGGATAACATCTTCGCCTCCATCGCCAGCGGCGTGATCACAGCAGACATCGAGAATCAGATCACGCTCACGAACCGCGCCGCGGAAACAATTCTGGGATTTGCATCCAGCGACATCATCGGTCATCTTCTTAACGATACGCTTGCCTCTGTTTCGAAGGAACTCGAGCCTCATCTGACAGAGGTGCGCGAAACCGACAAGGCCATTGTGGGGCTCGAGATCAGCCACCACTTCCCCACCCGCGGCAACGTGGACTGGCGCTTCAATCTTTCCCCGCTCAAAGACGCGGGACAAAAAACGCAGGGAGTCGCCATCGTCCTCGACGACCTGACCGAGCGCAAGAAACTCGAAGCCCAGCGAAGGCTCTTCGAGCGCATGGTCTCGCCCGCCGTGATCGAACAACTCGACCCGAACAGTTTGCAACTGGGCGGCAAGCGCGTGACCATCACCACGCTCTTTGCCGATATCCGCGGGTTTACAACCTACAGCGAAAAGGTTGGGCCAGAGAAACTGGTGAGCATCCTCAATCGCTATCTCGCCGCCATGGCCGAAGCCGTCCTCTCCCAGGAGGGCACGATCGATAAATTCATGGGCGACGCGATCATGGCCTGGTTCAACGCCCCCATCCCCCAACCCGATCACACCCTGCGCGCCGTGAGATCCGCGCTGACCATCCGCGAATCGGTGGAGAAGTTATACAAGGAACTTCCCGAAGAGGCTCATCTTTTCTTCGGCGTGGGCATCCACAGCGGCGAAGCGGTGCTGGGTTTGATCGGCACCGAAAAGAGACTCGAATACACCGCCATCAGCGACTCGGTCAATACGGCCAAGCGCATTCAGGAAAATTCCGCCAGGAACCAGATCCTCATCAGCGCGGCCGCGTATGAATCAGTGATGAAGGAAGTGATCGTCAAGCCGCACGAGGACATGGCCGTAAAAGGCAAGACCCATCCGCTGGGAGTGTTTGAGGTGGTGGGGTTGAAATAAAGGGTTTCAGGTTTCAGGTTTCAGGTTTCAGGTTTCAAGTGTCAGGTGTCGGGTGTCAAGTGAAAACGGTGGTCGAGTAGGACGGACGCTCTTTCCGTCTGTATCGAGACCACAGATGGATAGTGATCAGTGATCAGTCTCCCGAGGCAGTGCGCTTCGGGAGTTTTTGTTTGATGAAGGGTTTGAGGGTAGGACAAGATTTATCTTGTCCCTGCAAGGCAACGTGAACGTTGCCATACACGACGGGTGTAAAATAGGGCATATTCAGCGCGTAGCGGACGTTCTCCAACGTCCGCAACCTTCTTCACCCAGTCCAACCAGCGAGGCAAAGCATGGACATCACCCAAATAGCCGCAGATACCGCAAATTTTTTAGCGCCCTACCTCCCTTACCTCATCGCGGGGACAAAACTCGCCGCGAAAGCCGCGATCGAAAAGGCGGGAGGAAACTTTTCGGATGCATTGTGGAAGAAGGCCGAGGAATTATGGGGCAGGCTCAAACCCAAAGTGGAATCGAGCCCTGTGGCGCAAAAGGCGATCGAGAATGCCAGCGCAAATCAACTTGCAAAAGCCGAAGGCAAAGCCGATAACATCACCGCGCAGGTGAAACTGGAGGCGATGCTCGAAACCATGCTTGAAGCCGATGAAGACCTGCGGGCGTTTGTGGAGGCGGAGGACTACAGCATCCATATCGGCGGGAATGTCGAGAACGCCAATATCCTCAGCAACAGCAATAACAACCAGATCATCAGTCATATCGAGCATTATTATGCGGGGGTGCCTGTTTCGGATGCGGAAAAAGAGAAGACCCAAAACGCCTTTCGCGCCCATCTCGAAAAACTGCGCCGCCATTGCAATGCCCTGCCGCTGGCCGCTTTGGGCGGAGATGATTCGGATGAAGATATTACACTCGATAAAGTTTATATTGAATTGGACACAACACAGTCCAGGGAAATTTCCAAAGAGGAATTTCGTCAACACAGAAAAGTTGATAAATCGGGCGTAAATTTTATTGACAAACACGCACCCATCAGCGTAATGGACTTCGCCGCGGAAAACAAACGGCTGGTAATTCTCGGCGAGGCGGGCGCGGGGAAAAGCACCTTTGTAAAGAAATTGATCGCGCTGCAATCTGCGGTATTGCTTGGAGAGACCAAAGAATCAATACAGGGGTTTGCGCCCGACCTCGTGCCCGTATTCATTGTATTGCGCGACCTCAGCCCGAAACTCGCGGCATTGGACTTGGGGAAGTTATCGGCAGAAAACCAGAAGCAGGCGTTATCCGAATCCATCCTCGAAAAAATACGCGAGGATATAAAATCGGCGGAGTTCATCCCGTTGCTCGAGAAATCATTCGAAAGCGGAAAAGTTCTGCTGGTGCTGGATGGTCTGGATGAAGTGCCGCAAGCCCTGCGCGAACGGGTGCGAAGAGCCGTTGGCGCATTGACTCAATTACATCAGGTGGAACGGGTCATCGTCACATCGCGGACGCGCTCGTATACCGGGCAGGCTGTCTTCCCGAATTTTCAGTCCTGCGTGATTGCGCCCTTCGACGAGGAAAAGATCTCCCGCTTTGCGCAAGCATGGTACAACGAACAATTTCATCTCGGACATCTGACCGCAGAACACGTGGAAAAACGTTCCGACGACCTTGCCAACGCCGCCAGAGGCGAAGACCTGATCGAAATGTCGAGCAACCCGATGATGCTGACCAGCATTGCCATCATCCATCAAAAGGATATCGGCCTGCCGCGCGAGCGTGTGCGTTTGTACCGCCTGATCGTGGAAGTGTTGCTCAGCCGCTGGCAAAAATACAAGGCGGGTGAGGAAAGTCTGGCGCCGTCGAAGGCATTGACAGAATTCCTGGTGGAGGGCAAGCGTTTACGCGCCGCGCTTGAACTTCTCGCCTATGAAACGCACCGCGCAAATTACGCATCAGGAAATAACAACGAAAAGAACAGCGAGGCCGACCTTCCACGCGGACAAGCGTTGACCCTTTTGGAAAGCGGTAAATATCTTGGCAGTACCGAACTGGCTTCGGAGTTCCTCGATTATGTGGACCAGCGTTCGGGGTTGTTGGTGGGCAAAGGGGGCGACTTGGAAAAACCGACTTCGTACAGTTTCCCGCACCGCACGATTCAGGAATATCTTGCGGGATGTTCCCTCGTAAGCGAGCGCAATCGCGGGCGCGAATATTTCAAACATGCCGCCGAAGGCGATTTCTGGAGTCTTGCGGCGTTGATGGGCGCGGAAGAACTCTATTACAACCACGACAAAACAAGAGACGCCCTGCTTGATCTGGCCTATCATCTTTGCCCCGTATCCACACCCAGAAACGAACAGGATGAACGCGCTCTGCTTTGGTCAGGACAGATCGCCTGCCTGTTTGGAAACGAAGAAATCAAAAACGACGCGGATAATTCCGCCAGTGGGAAAGAATATCTGGATCGCCTGATTGCCCGCACAGTGGAATTGCTGGAAAGCAAACACCTCCCTCCCCGCGAACGCGCCGAAGCGGGGAACACTCTCGCCAAACTCGGCGACCCGCGCCCCGGTGTTCTCCCTCACCCCGCGCTTCGCGCGACCCTCTCCCGCGGGGAGAGGGTGAATATCAATCTCCTTTTCTGCGAAATCCCCGCTGGCAAATTCCTCATGGGAAGCAGGGAAGGCGAGAAGGATTCTTTGAAAAGCGAATACCCGCAATTCGAATACCCCATCCCCTACAACTACTTCATGTCGCGCTACCCGATCACCAACGCGCAATTCGACCTGTTTGTAAACGACCCCAAAGGCTATATAAACAATGAATGGTGGACAGAGGCAGGTTTGAAATGGCGAAAAGACAGAAAAGAACATAACCGTTATGGCGGGGTATTTTCGCTCTCCAATCATCCCGTTGTGGGTGTGACGTGGTATGAAGCGGCTGCGTTTTGCAAGTGGCTGGCGAAACAGCATCAAGTATCAGGTTCCAGGTTTCAGGTGTACGATTCGCAAACGCATTCCATTCGAGAAGATGAGAATCTAAAAACATTGATCCTCGCTCAAAAATTGGAAATCAGACTGCCGACGGAAGCCGAATGGGAACGCGCCGCTCGCGGTTCTTTCGCGCTGGGCGCGGTCGAAGCGCACACTTATCCCTGGGGCAATGAGATCACCCCCAACCATGCCAACTATTCCGATACCAACCTCAACGCCACCAGCGCAGTGGGCGCGTTTCCATTGGGAATGAACGACTACGGCCTGCTCGACATGAGCGGCAATGTTTGGGAGTGGTGCGCAACGGAATGGCAGGAAAACTATAAGGAGTATTTGGAAAAGGAAAACAACAACCCGGAAGGTGACGTGGCGCGTGTTGTTCGCGGCGGCGCATACGGCAATGTAGACAGGATTCTGCGGTGCGCGAGGCGCTTCAGGAACAATCCCTCTTCGTATGGCTCACTCAAGGCTTTCGTGTGGTGGCGTCGTCGTTCCTATTTTCTCTTCCATCTTATTCTGGTTCCTGATTTCTGTTTTCTGGTTTCTGAAAAGGTTTTAAAAAAATTTTTTGGATTTTTGACCCTGAAGGATGCTCAAGGCCTTTAGTGCCTTTTTCATAAATACATAAAAGGAGAACCCATGAAGGAATCGCCCATTTTCATTCGCGCGTTCGATCTCATGATGTGGTTACTGCCCGCCACGACCAAATTTCCAAAAGAGCAGCGCTTCATCCTTGCGCAGAGGGTGCAACATGCCGCCTTCGGATTCTATGAAGCCATCACAGCCGCATCATTAAGCAAAAGAAGACAGGCGCAGTTTTTGGAAGATGCGGATATTGAATTGCAACGACTGAGACTCTACTTGCGTTTAAGCCGCAGGCTCGAATTTTTAGACAGCGGCCAATATGAGCATGTGTTCAAAATGATCGAGGAGATTGGGAGGCTACTGGGAGGGTGGAGCAAAAAGACGGAAGTCAGGTGACAGTCACTTACAAAAGTGACTGTCACCTTTTATAATGGAACAGCCAATATAAATTGGCGGGGCTGGCTGGTAACGTGGCGCGTGTTGTTCGCGGCGGCGCATACAACAATGAAGACAGGAATCTGCGGTGCGCGAGGCGCAACAGGAACAATCCCAACAACGAATGGAACAATCAAGGCTTTCGTGTGGTGGCGTCGTCGTTCATGCTTCTCGAACAGGAAGGTTTTCAGGGTTTCCCCTGTTTACCCCAGGACAGAAATGCTTTCCACGTAGAACTGGAGGCCGAGTCCGAACCTATGGAAGAGAAATAGCGCAGTCACGCCCTGGCTGACCTCACCCCCAACCCCTTTGGGCTCCTAAAGGCGAGGGGAGAGGGGAGAAGTCAGGCGAATATAGAAGAGCCGCGCGGCCTCGGCAAATGTCCACGCCGCGCGGCAATCTCCA
>JACPVD010000211.1 GCA_016191895.1 Chloroflexota bacterium
ACCAGACCGGCGAAAACGTGGGCGCGTTCTCCGATCGACGTTTGATCGCCTTTGCCGAAAACCTTGGGTTGGATATGGACGCCTTCCGCGATTGTTTCAACGGCCGCGATTACAAGGAACTTGTCAACCAGGATGGCAAGGACGGCATTGCCGCCGGCATCAAAGCCACGCCTTCGTTCATCCTCTCCTATACGGTGAACGGAGAATTGAAGACCAAACTCATCGAAGGCGCGCAATTGTTCGAGACCTTCCAACAGGAGATTCTGGCCGCGCTGGCTGAGATGGGACAATAAAAGTTCCCAGGCGACTGTCACTTGCGAAGTGACAGTCGCCTTAATCAAAAAGGACACGTTGCCATGCCGTTAATGGCCGTGTCTTTTTTGATTCCGTAACGCAAGCCTCTACTTTAGAGCGCAAAAGAAGGAAGAAAACGGGGTGTTGTGAGCGCGCGAAGCGCGCTCACAACACCCTGCGCCCCAATTTATTGAGAAGATACTATATTTGATCGTTGTTCAAACTGTTGCGGTTGACAATTCCCTGCTGCCATGCGTACACCGCCACCTGTGTCCGGTCGGCGAGGTGTAATTTGCTGAGGATGTTGCTCACATGTCCCTTGACCGTATTCTCGCTAATGATCAGTTTCTCGGCGATCTGGCTGTTGGTGAGTCCGTTGGCGATTAATTTCAGCACATCGGTTTCGCGATCGGTCAGGTCGGTGAACAGGGGTTGTTCTTCGCCGCCTTCGCCGCGAATATTTTGCAGGACGCGCGCCGCCACACGCGGATGCAGGGTCACCTCGCCTTCCATGGCGCGATGCAGGGCCTCGACCAGTTTCTCCATCTTCATGTCCTTCAAAATATAGGAAATTGCGCCCGCCTTCAATGCGGGGAAGATATGCACGTCTTCATGGTAGGAAGTGAGCACCACCACTTTTGTGCGCGGGCTGATCTGTCGGATGCGGCGGGTGGTCTCGATGCCGTCTATGCCGGGCATGATCAGATCGAGCAGAACGATGTCGGGAATCAAGTCGGAGACCATCTCGAGAGCCTCCTCTCCCGAAGAGGCTTCTCCTACCACGTGAAAATCGGAAATGGTTTCAAGATAGGCGCGTATCCCATTGCGGACCACTTCATGGTCGTCCGCGATCAATATGGTTGTGCGATGGTGTTTCATGATGGTTTTTTCTCCTGTTAACATCGGGCAATTAATTCTTGATCGGTACCTGCACGGTCAGGCATGTGCCTTCGCCGGGCGCGCTTTGTACCTGCAGGCTTCCACGAATGCTGTTCGCGCGTTCGCGCATCGAACGAAAGCCCATTCCCTTTGCCCTTTGGTTGGTTTCGAATCCGCACCCGTTGTCTCGAATCGCAATAATCAGGGAGTCTTCGTTATAGGTCAGGGAAATATCCGCCAGTTTTGCCTTGCTGTGACGTGAGATGTTGGCGAGCGACTCCTGGATGATGCGATACACTGCCTGTTCGATTTCCAACCGAAGCGGGCGTTCATTGCGGAAGGCCAGATGCGCTTCGATGTCGTTGCGGCTTTCCCATTCAAAAACATACTCCTTCAACGTGGTCGGCAGCCCTTTTTCCTGCAAGGCGATCGGGTAGATTTCCTGGATCAGGAAGGTTAGTTCCTGAATGACCTCGAACATGAGCGTTTCGGCTTCGGCAAGGTGAAAGGTGACGCTGTTCGATTTGGATTTCATGATGCTGTTCGCCGTGCCCAGTTGCGCAAGGGCGGCGAAGGCCTTCTGCTTTGCGCTGTCGTGCAGGTCGCGGGCGAGACGGTTGCGTTCCTCCATTACGGCCAGGTCCTTCGTCTGCTCGAAGAGTTCCATGTTTGCAATCGACAGGGATGCGCGATTTACCAGCGCGGTAAACAGGCGGATCGTATCCTCGTTAAGCGCGTTGGGGCGGGTGTAGGCCACGTTGAATACTGCAATCACCTTGCCGTCCACCACGATCGGGAAGTGTGCAAAGGATTGAATACCCTCCCTGCGAATTACCGTCTGCACATCGCCGCGCAAGTCCTTTAATTTCAGGTCTGGAACGATGATTGACTGCCCGGTCTGCATGGCTTTGCCAACCATTCCCTCACCGGCTTCATAATTGAGTGCGTACAACGTCTCGGGTTGGAAACTATGACTGACGCGCGGCACGATCCTGCGTTTGTCCTCGTTCCAGGTAAAAACCACGCTTCGATCCGCTTTGAGAACCGAGACGGAGACATCCACAAGCGTTTGGAAGACCTGGTGGATGGTCACATTTCGCAGGATTCGCTCGTCTGCCTGGTAGAGCGCTTCGATTTCGCCGGTGCGTTTTTGCAGGTCGGCGGTGCGCCTCTGAACGAGTCGTTCAAGTTCGCGGTTGCGCGCCTCGACTCTTGTAACCCGCCAGCGGATTCCGCCGGCGATGGCCACGCCGAGAATCAGCAGGGAGAAAGCGCGAAACCACCACGTTTCCCAAAACGGCGGGACAACCGTCACGACGATGGACTGACCTTCGTCGTTCCACACGCCGTCGCTGTTCGAGCCGCGTAGTTTCAGAGTATAGGTTCCGCCGGGCAGGTTGGTATAACGCCCGTTGCGCTGGGCGCCGATGGTCTTCCAGCGAGCGTCGAATCCTTCGAGCATGTAGGCATATTGATTTTTGGTCGGCTGGCCGTAAGCGAATGCCGTAAACTCGAATTCGAAGGAATCCTGGGGCCAGGTGAGCGTAATATCTTGAAGGTATTCGGTCGTCCGCTCGAGATGTAGCGATTCTCCATCCTGTGTAATGGAGGTCAACGCCACGTAGGGAGGCTGGGGGAAGTCCTTGATCTCCCGTGGTTGAAAACTGTTCAAGCCGTTGATGCCGCCGAAATATAATTTTCCATTTTGATCTTTTGCGAAGGCGTTCTGGTTGAACTCGTTGCTTTGCAGGCCGTCGCTGGCGGTGATGTTGCGGAAGGTGAGCGAACTGGTGTTGAAACGCGATATTCCGAAGTTTGTGCTGATCCACAAGTTGCCGAATTCGTCCTCCAGAATGCCATAGATCACGTTGCTGGGTAGGCCGTCCTTTTCGGTGAAGCGCGTGAAGGAATTGGTGCGGGGGTTGTATCGATTTAACCCACCGCCGGCGGTGCCGATCCAGAGCGTCCCATTCCTGCCCTGATGAATACTCGTGATCGAATCGTTTCCGAGGCTGGTCAGGTTATCGGGATCGTTTTTGTATTGCTTGATGCCGGGTTCCTGCGGATGAATGCGTTTCAATCCTTCGTCATACGTGCCGATCCAAAGATTGTGATTCGAATCTTCGAAGAGTACGTTCACCTGATCGCCGAGAAAACCTTCCGGGTCGTCTTCGTTGGATTCGTAAGGCGTAAAGGATTTATCGGCTTTATTGAACTGGTACAACCCGCGCCCGGCGCCGAGCCACAAGATTCCGGCGGAATCTTCCAGAATGGCATAGATCGGCGAATTGGTAATGCTGTTTGGGTTGCCGGGATCGGGTTGAAAGTGATTGAAAACGCCCGTTGCTGTGTTGAACTGATCCAACCCGCGGGCAGTTCCCACCCAGAGCATCCCCTCATGGTCGATATAAAGGGAAAGAACCTCGTCGTTGATCAGGCTTTGTTCGCGGGAAAGGCTGTAGCGATAATGGGTGAATTGGCTGACGGCCGGGTCGAGCCTGTCAAGCCCGCGGTTGGTGCCGATCCAGATCATGCCGGTTTTGTCGACGGCGATCGCAGTGATGAAATTACTGCTCAGGCTGTTGACGTCGTCCGGGATGTTGCGATAGTAGGCGTATTTATCCTGCTGGCGGTTGTATTTGTTCAAGCCGCCGCCATATGTGCCGATCCATAGCACACTGCTGTGATCTTCGTGGATGGAGCGGATGAGATTGGCGCTGATGGTATTCGACGCGCCCGGCTGGTTTTGGTGATGTGTGAAGGTTTGCCCGGTTTCATCGTAGCGGTCGAGACCGTTGTTGGTGCCGATCCACAAGCCGCCGGAGCGATCTTTGTAAATGGTGTATATCGAATTGCCGGCAATGCTGCCGGGGTCGTTCACTGAATGGGTGAAACGCGTGAAGTATCTTCCTGCCAGTTCGAAGCGATTCAAGCCGTTGGCAGTGCCGATCCACAGGGTTCCGCTTTTGTTTTCGGCGATACTTAAAACACGGTTGTTACTCAGGCTGGAGGAAACAGTCTCGCTGTATTTGTATGCTTCAAAGGTGTCGGTTTCCTCGTCATAAGCGTTTACGCCTGCGTTCAATGTGCCGACCCATAACGTGCCGCCCGAATCTCTGAAAATGGCGGTGACCAGGTTACTGCTCAGGCTGGTTGGGTCTTCGGATGAGGAGCGGTGGTGCGTAAACTTTCCTGTTTCGAAATCATAGAAATCCAGTCCAAAGCCGGTGCCGATCCAGATTCCGTTTTTTTCCGGAAGCAATGCCGATATTTGATTGTTGCCCAGACTGTCGGGTTCGGCGTTGTCGTGCATGTAGCGTTTGAATGTGCCGGTGACGGGATTATAACGATTCAAACCGCCAAGGCGCGTGCCTATCCATAAATAGCCCTGGCGATCCTCCGCAAGGGATGTGATCCAGCGGTCGCTTAAGCTGGCCGGGTCGTCTGCGTCGGGTTTGTATATTTTGAAGGTATAACCGTCGTAGCGGTTGAGTCCGTCTTCGGTGCCGATCCACAAAAAACCCATGCGGTCTTGCAGGATGACGTTGACCACACTTTGCGAGAGTCCCTCGTCGAGACCGATCTGTTCGAAGCGGATGTTTTGGCTGTAAATCGGATTCGGGAGGAACGCGCTCGTTGGCGCGGAATCAGGTTGAGGTCCGGGCAGGGAGGCGGGGACGATCGATTCCGGCACCGGGGCGGGGGTGGCGATCCCGCCGCAGGAGCCGGTCAGCAGGGTGAGGAGACAAGTCAAAAAGAGAAAAGAGCGCCGCATGGTTGTTGTCAATTATATGCAGTTTGGGGATTGGAAAGGGTGTAAAAAACCCCTCTTGAGAGGGGTTTTGCAGCGAGAAATATCTTTAAATTGGGAAGCGAGGTGTGTCCAGCGTGCGAGACGCGTTCAACACACTCCACCTCCCCTCCTTTTTGAAAAGGTACATGAGAATGGGAATTGAGTTACCTGAATAGGCGTTTACTTCGTTGCGTCCAGCGCGCGGAAGCGGTGGATGAAGTACAGCGCAAGGCCGAATAGGACGATGGCGTTGGCCTGATGAACCAGCGCGACGACGATGTTGACGTAGGACAGGATCGTGAGGATGCCGAGCGTGATCTGCAAAACCACGACGCCGATCAGCCATTTAAGCCCGGTCTGAATCTCGGCGGGATAATTTTGTTTTTTGACGATATAAAACACGGCGGGCACGAGGATGATTCCCAGCCACGCAAACCAGCGGTGAATGAAGACGATGGTCTGAGGAGACTCAAAGAGGTTGATCCACGAGTTGAAAAGATTCGGCGGAATCCATTTGCCGAGCATCAACGGCCATGTGTCGGAGACGTGACCGGCTTTGAGTCCGGCGGTCATGCCGCCATAGGAGATTTGAATCAGCAGAACAACCGTCGACCAGAAGGCCAGTTTGGAGGGCAGAGACCACGCGGATTTTTTGGAATACTCCGGGAAGCCGTATTTGTGGCCGAGGTGCGTCCACAAGGCGAGGGCGAAGAGCGCCAGCGCGAAGAGCAGGTGAATGGTGAGACGGAAGTGACTGACGGAGGGGCGGTCGATCAACCCGCTGTAAACCATGAACCAGCCCATGAAGGCCTGCCCGATGAACAACATGCCCATGACGAAGTACACGCCGAATTCCTTGAAGGGAATGGTTTTCTTGAAAAGGAAATAGAAAACAGGAATGGCGTAGAACAAGCCGGCCAGGCGGGCGATGATGCGGTGAATCCATTCCATGTAGAAGATGAACTTGTATTCGGGCAGGGTCATGCCGACATTGATGAGTTGATATTCGGGGGTTTGCTGGTATTTTGCGAATTCCTGCTCCCAGGCTTGCTGGCCGATGGGCGGAACGACCCCGCTGATGGGATTCCACTCGACGATGGACAGGCCGGAACGGGTGAGGCGGACGAATCCGCCAAAGACGACGAGGAACGCCACAATGTAGGCGAAGATATGGAGCCATTTCATCACGGCTGTATTTTGGGTTTTGGGCATTGAAGTTTCTCCAGTGTTGATTAATTCAAGCGATTGCTGTGTTGCGAAGTAGCGCAAAGACGCAAGGAGAAAAAAAGACGTTTCCTGGAGTCCCTGCTAAAAAGAGGAAATGGGGTGTTTTGAGCGCGCGAAGCGCGCTCAAAACACCCCACACCCCAATTTATGGATGGGATTATGTGTTCTGCATTTGGAAGAGAAGTTTGCGATAGTCTTCGACGTTCGGCGGGTTCATCAACACGATCTGGTTGATCACTTCCATGGCCTGCTGTTTTGCACCCTGTTCGATGAGGACTTCGCCAAGTTGGTCGAGGATGGCGATGGCCTCGTCGGTGCGGCCTGTGTGGTGAAGCCTTGCGGCCTGGGCGCGTTTGAGCAGGGGCTGGTCGGGGTGTTCGTTGATGATCTCTTCGATGAATGTAATGCCGGCGTCGTTCTTATCCTGGACTTCAAGATAGGTGATGTAGTTCTCGAGTTCGCTCATGGCTTTATCGAGCTGTCCCATGCGCAGGTTGAGTTCGACAAGCTGCTTGCGGGCGGATTCGTCGCCGGGGGCGATGGTGCGGATTTGTTCGTAAACGCGGAGCGCCTGCTTCCAGTCGAGCCGCTGCATGTCGATATCGGCCATGCGCTGGAGGATATGCACGTTCCAATCGTGGCTGGCGTTGCTTTGCTGTACGATGCGCAGGGCGGTGGTGTAGGTTTTTCGCGCCAGGTCGAGATCGGCGAGACGATTGTACATGGCGGCAAGGTCAAGGGATTCGCGGACGGCGTCATCGGTCTGGCCGCGGGCGACGAGTTGATCGATCAGCCGGCTTCGCGCGCCGAGGTCCATGGGCGAGAGTTGAATGATTCGGCGGAAGAGTTTGGTGGCCTGTGCCGCCTCCCCGCGAACGCTGTAGACATGCGCCACAATGCTGTATTTTGCGATGGCGTCGGCGTTGCGGTTTTCCTGCACGAGCAGATCGCCCATGAGCGTGTGAAGCGGCAGGTAGGTCGGCGCAACCTGCACCGCGCTGTAGGCCTCGTCCATGGCGGAGCGCAGGCTTCCCATCCGCGCCCGTTGGTTGATGCGGTTCATCGAGTCGAGCACTGAACTTGATTGCGCCTGCAAGATCACATCGGCAAGCGGGGGCATCATGTCTCCATCCTGTTTTGGCATCTGGTCGCGGGTTTTGTGCAGTTGTTCGCGCCAGTCGGATCGCATGAGCAGGCCACTGACGTTATCGCAGACTTTGCGCAGAACAGTTTCGTCCTTTTGATCGCGGTGGCTTTCGATGAGCGGTTCGTATTGCTGGCTGACCTCGTCCGCTTTTTCTTCAGGGACGGTCATGGCATCGGCAAGTTTCAATGCTTCAAGGTATTCGATTGCGGCTTCGTTGAAGAGGGATTTCTTCGAAAGTAGTTGTCCCAATAACAATCGCGTTCCGAGCGCGTAATCGTGATGCTTGATGGAGTTTTGTAAAAAGCGTTGCGCGCTTTCGAAGCGATTTCCTTTATAGCGCAACAGGCCGAGCGCGTAATAGAGTGACGCATGTTTGAATCCCGCATCGAGCGCGCCTTCCAATTCTTCCGCGGCCTGCGATTCGTTGCCTTTTGTCTGCGCGTCAATGGCCTGACCGAGGTACAGGATCGCCTTCGTCTGTTCGGATTGTTGCAGCGACAGATTCCCCGTGCCCTTCATGATGGCCGAGATGCCGCGTCGTTCCTGCGCGGTGGGGTTGTCGTCGGAGTATTCGAAGAGTAACTCTGCCAGCTGAGTCAACGCCTTTTGACGGGCTTCCGCAACCGGGTCCAGCCCGGAACCGGTTCGCGAGTCCTTTGGTTTTTCCAATTGCTTGACCATCGCCATGCGGATGGGTCCCGTCCCGCCTTTTCCGCGCAAGGGTTTGGGGAGGAGTTGCCCGGTGTTGAGAAGCGAGATCGCCTGCTTGACCTCGGGGCTGTTCGGCGAAAGGGTCTGGGCTTTGGCGACCATCTCTTTCGTTTTTTCGGCATTGCCCGCGCGTTGCAAAATGCTGGCGATGGCAAGGTATTCGATGACGGCCTGTTGGGTATGGCCGAGTTTTTCATGCACCTGCGCAAGGCGCGAATGGGCGATGGCGTTTTCAGGGTTGACGTTTGTGATGCGCACCCAGTTTTCAAGCGCCTTGTCGGTATCGCGCTGTTTGAGGAAGAGGTCGCCGGCGCGTAATGCGGCATCGACGGCGGTTTTCAAATCGCCGACGCGTTCGGAGATCTGCGATACTTTTTCGGTGGGAATGGGATCATCGGGCGAGAGTTTTGCCACCGCCAGATAGACTTGCAGGGCATCCTCGAAACTGCCGAGTTGATAGAGCGCCAGCCCGAGGCTGTTGAGCGCTTTCGGGTGGTCGGGGATTTCCTCGAGGGCGCGACGATAGGCGGCCACGGCCTTATCCCACTCCTGATCCCACGCGGCGGAGTGGCCGTCGTTCATTGCTTTTTGAAAGATGTCTTCTCGTCCGGGCATAGGGTTTAATCCAGTTAGTTGATGGGGCAATTATAACCTTATCGAATAGATATAGCGCAGAAGTATCGGAAAAATTTCGGCAGGAGTTTAACGCAACACCTGCCCCTTCGGCATCGCTTTGCGAATTTAAAGCGATGTGACGGGTGGTATCAGGGAGGCGCAGCGACGCACTCTTAGCGACTTGGCGTCTTGGCGTTAAAAAACTCCCGACAATTTTGCGCTGCACTCCTATCGTATGCTCTGCGTCCTGTTCACCCCACAACCTTCATCGCGCCCCAACTCTTGCCGGCGCGGGCTTCGGTTTCGAGGGGAATGCTCATCGGGTAGGCGTTTGCCATTGTCTCCTGCACGATGCGCGCGGTCTTTTCCATTTCATCCTTCGGACATTCGAGCACCAATTCATCATGCACCTGTAACAGCATCCTCGCTTTGAGTTTGGCGGCTTTCAGCGCGGATGGAATCTTCAGCATGGCGATCTTCATGATGTCTGCCGCGGTACCTTGAATGGGAGCGTTGATGGCTTCGCGTTCCTCGCGGTTCTTCATCTGAACGTTCATTTTGCTTTGCAACGCGGGGAAGTATCGCCTCCGCCCCAACAGCGTTTCCACGTATCCCTGCTCGGCGGCAAGTTTGCGCGTGCCATCGAGATATTTTTTCACACCGGGGAATTTTGCGAAATACGTTTTGACAAACGTCTCAGCCTCGGCCAGAGTCAGATCGGTGGAGCGGGTGAGACCAAACGCCGACATGCCGTAGATCAGCCCGAAGTTGATCGCCTTCGCGTGGCGGCGCATATCTTTGGTGACCGCATCCAGGTCCACGCCGAAAACTGCCGCGGCAGTAGTGGCATGGATATCCTCCCCGGCCTTGAACGCTTCGATCATGGCCTCGTCCCCGGCCATGTGCGCCACGATGCGCAACTCGATCTGCGAGTAGTCCACCGAAAGCAACACATTGCCTTTTGTGGCGATGAATCCATTGCGCACGCGGCGTCCCTCTTCGGTGCGGATGGGAATATTCTGCAAATTGGGATTGGACGAGGATAGCCGCCCGGTCACCGCGCCGATCTGGCTGTAGGAGGTATGCACACGGCCTGTCTGCGAATCGACGGCGGCGGGCAGGGCATCCACATACGTTGACTTTAATTTCGAGAGTTCGCGGTTTTCGAGAATCATATCCACAACGGGATGTTTGCCGCGCAGGCTTTCGAGCACATCCGCCGAGGTGGAGTAATGTCCGCTGGCGGTTTTCTTGCCTTTGTCCGGCGGCTCGAGGCGCAGATGCGTAAAGAGCACATCCGATAGTTGCTGGGTGGAATTGAGATTAAACGCCTTGCCGACCGATTCATAGACCTGCTTTTCGATCTGCGCCATGCGTTTTGAAAGTTCATCCGACATTTCCTTGAAGAAAGGCAGGTCGAGCAGAACCCCCGCCATTTCCATATCCGCCAGAACGGGCGTGAGCGGCAGATCGATCTCGGCAAGTATCGCTGTTCCATTTACGCGCTCGAGGTCTTTTTGCAGGATGGGCAGGAGGCGCAACGTCGTTTCGGCGTCTGCGGCGGCATACGGCGCAACGGACGCAATCGCGATATCGGCCATGCTGAGTTGATTCTTGCCCTTGCCGATCAACTCTTCGATGTGAGTCATCTCTTCGCCCAAGCGTTTCTGAACGAGGTTCTTCAGTCCCAAATTGCGCGAGGATGGGTCGATGATGAACTCCGCGAGCATGGTGTCGAAAGTCAGTGGCGAGACGATGAGTCCGTGCCGGGCGAGGATGATATAGTCGTATTTGGCGTTGTGGGCGATCTTACCTATCTTGGCATCCGTCATGGAGGGCGTAAGGGTGGCGATGACTTTCTTGAGCGGCAGGTTGTTTCCCGAATTATGCCCAATCGGAATGTAGTATCCCTGCCCGTCTTTGATCGCAAGCGAAATGCCGACGATCTCCGCCTGCATTTCCTCTGTGGACGTGGTTTCGGTATCGAATGAGATGACCTTTGCCTTGCCAAGCGCCTTTGCCAGCGCGTTCAACTTGTCGTCGTCGTCCACAACAACCACTTCAATGTTGGATTCTTTTTGAATGGTTACCACCTGCGGCTCGTTGACGAACATCGAGAATTGTCCGCTTTTGGTTTTTGCGGGTTGAGAAACTTTTTCGGAAGCCGAAGCAGGCGTCGGGGCGGGCGCGGATCCGCTGATGACGGGAATCTTGGTCAACAGAGTCTTGAATTCCATCACTTTGAAGAATTCTTCAAGAGCGGCAGGGTCGAACGCTTTGACCTTTGCGTGTTCGAGGTCGAGTTTTATTTTCAGGTCGGTGCGAATCCGCGCAAGATCGTAACTCATGTAGGCGGCGTCTTTGCTCGCTTCGAGTTTGCCCTTCCAGCGATTCTCCACCTGATCGATGTTTTGATAAACGCCGTCGAGCGTGCCAAATTTTTCAAGCAGGGCAATGGCGGTTTTTTCGCCCACGCCTTTTACGCCGGGGATGTTATCGGATGTGTCGCCGACGATGGCTTTGTAATCAACCACTTGATTCGGGCGCACGCCGAGTTTTTTGATCACATCCGCGTCGGTGACGTAGGTCTGGTCGTCGCCAGCGAGATAGACGGCGGTGCGCGCGTTGACGAGTTGCAGCAGGTCGCGGTCGCCGGTGACGATCTTGACTCCGAGTCCCTGCTCTGCGGCGATTCTTGCCACCGAGCCGAGCACGTCGTCGGCTTCGTAGCCTTCCATTTCGAGGCGCGGGATGTTGAACGCATCCACCATTTCGCGAATGCGGTCAAGTTGGGGGCGCAAATCATCGGGCATTTTTTCGCGCGTACCTTTGTATTCGGGGAAGATGTCGTCGCGGAAGGTTTTGCCGACGTCGAATGCGACGGCGAGATATTCGGGCGTTTCCTTTTCGAGAATGCGGACAAGTTCCCGCGCGAATCCATATACGCCGGCAGTTGGTTCGCCGGTTGATGTCTGCCAGCGCTGACTGCTTGATCCTGCCGTGAGGGCAAAATACATGCGATAGGCGAGGGCGTGTCCGTCGATGAGGTAGAGGGTGGGAGGCATGGGGGGACCGGGTAATTGAGAAATGGATTAAAAAACAAAGCGCAGAGGTGATTATACTCCGCGCTGTTTTCTTGTGTGTCAGCGTTGCCGCTCCCTCTCGATTATCCCACGTAATTGCACCATTCCTCGTATTTCTTCACCTTGCCGCGGATGGCATCATGATACACGTTTTGAATCTCGCGCGTGACCCTGCCCGATTTTCCGTCGCCGATCTTCCTGAAATCGATCTCGCACAAGCCGATCACTTCCGCCGCAGTGCCGCATACAAATACTTCATCGGCATTGTAAAGTTGGTCGCGGGAAACAGGCGCTTCCACCACTTCGTAGCCCAGATCATTGGCAATGATTGCGATGGATTCGCGCGTGATCCCTTCCAGCACCGGCGCAGTAGACGGGGTGAATATCCTCCCCTTTTTCACGAGGAACAAATTCTCGCCCGTACATTCGGCAATGTATCCCTGCGGATCGAGCATGATGGCTTCTTCAAAACCCAGGCGCACGGACTCGGTCTTTGCCAGAATGCTGTTGACATAGTTGCCTGCGATCTTGGCCTTGGTCATGCTTACGTTGGGGTGATGGCGCGTGAACGATGAAATATTCGCGCGAATTCCCTTTGCCAGCGACTCTTCGCCGAGGTAGTTGCTCCACTGCCAGACTGCGATCATCAACGCCGCCCTGCCCGCATCGAGATTCAAATTCCACGCGCCGCCGGTGAGATACAACAGCGGGCGGATGTAACATTCGTCGAAGCCGTTGGCTTTCACAGTTTCCTTGATTGCGTTGGAAACGTCCTCCGGCGTAAACGGCATATCGCGGAAGCCGAAGATCTCCGCCGACTTGATCAACCGTTCCGAATGTTCCTTCAAACGAAAAACCGCCGCGCCCTTGTCGGTTTTGTACGCGCGAATGCCTTCGAATACCGCCGCGCCGTAATGCAGCGCCGCGGTCAACATGTGGACGGTGGCTTTTTCATACTCGACCAGCTTTCCATCCGACCAGATAAATTTCGATTCCATGCCCATGCCTCAATTCTCCTTTTCGTTTTACCGTGCTGAGCGGAGAGCGTAGCTCGTATTCGAAGCGGTTATTGCAAGTATCCTTCGACTGCGTTTCGCTCCGCTCAGGACGGAGATTATAAATTTTTGACGATTTCATCCGCCATCTGGCGGGTCGTTAACTTGCCGCCGATGTCCGCGGTACGACAGCCGTCGGTGATGACTCCGTCTACAGCGGATTCAATCGCCGCGGCTTCTTCTTCCAGTTTAAATGAATGACGCAGCAGCATCGCCGTGGAAAGGATCGTGCCAACGGGATTTGCGATTCCCTTTCCCGCAATGTCTGGGGCGGATCCGTGAATCGGTTCATATAAGCCGATAGTTGATTCGCCCAAACTGGCAGAGGGCAACATCCCCATCGAGCCTGCCAGCACGGACGCTTCATCCGTGAGGATATCGCCGAACATGTTTTCGGTGACGACCACATCCATCCACGCGGGACCCGTTATCAGCCGCATCGAGGCGGTGTCCACGAGGGTATGCTCCAGTTCGATGTCGGGATTCTCCCCTCCGATTTGAATCGCAATCTGCCGCCACAAGCGCGATGATTCCAATACGTTGGCTTTATCCACCGAGGTGACTTTTTTCTTGCGTCCGCGGGCGAGATTGAAAGCGAGTTCCATCACGCGCCGAACTTCGTAATCGTAATACTCGAGCGTGTCCACGGCGTACTCCCCGCCTTCGCGCATTTCGCGTTTCTTGGGTTGACCGAAGTATAGTCCGCCTGTCAGTTCGCGCACGACGAGAATATCCACGCCTTGTAGTTTTTCGGGCTTGAGCGGCGACCACTCCATCAGCGCGGGATGGACTTTGACGGGACGCAGGTTCGCAAACACGCCGAGTCCTTTTCGCAGAGCAAGCAGTCCGCGCTCGGGGCGGTCTTTCGCGGATGGGTCGTCCCATTTTGGTCCGCCAACCGCGCCCAGCAAAACGGAGTCGGATGCCTGGCAATCGGCGAGAGTCTCATCGGTCAGGGATGAGCCGTATTTGTCTATCGAACAGCCGCCCATCAGGCGTTCTTGAAAATTGAACGAGTGGTTATATTTGCTTGCTATCGTTTCCAGCACGCGCACGGCTTCACCGACCACTTCGGGTCCGATGCCGTCGCCGGGGAGTAAGGTGATTTTAAAGTTCATTTATGTTCCTTGTTTAGGTATACAAGTAGACAGGTACACAGGTAACCAAGTACGCACGTGTTTCCTTGCCTACTTGTTTACGTGTCTACGTCTGTACGTTCCTCAATGCGCCACCATCAATCCATACTCAACAGAATCCGCCAGCGCGCGCCACGATGCTTCGATGATGTTCGTCCCTGCGCCGACGGTGCTCCAGCGGGAGGTGGTGTTGCGCGTGTCTATCAAAACGCGGGTGATGGCTTCGGTGCCGTGATCCGAATCCAGGATGCGGACTTTGTAATCGGACAGCGTGAAATTTTCGATCTGCGGATAATAACCGACGAGCGCCTTTCGCAAAGCGAGATCAAGCGCGTTGACGGGACCATTGCCCTCGGCGGCGGTGTGCAACACCTCGCCCTGCACCCGCACTTTGACCATCGCTTCCGCAAAGATGCCGCGCCCCTGCCGATGCTCGACGTTGACGAAGAAGTCAATCAATTCAAACGGCGGTTTATAGCCGTATTCCTGCCGCTTGAGCATGATGGCAACGGACGCCTCCGCCGCTTCAAAGGAAAAGCCGCGCGATTCGAGTTCCTTGATTTCATTGAGAATGGGAACAACCTCGGTGCCGTCCACTTCGA
>JACPVD010000208.1 GCA_016191895.1 Chloroflexota bacterium
ATCCGCAACCTCAATGCCTATGGAAGTATCATGGCGCCCGGCGCCAGCCGCGCCCTCTGGCTCGCCAACTACGACCAGACCTTCATCTACCCGCCGACATTGCTCACAAAAGAATCCTTCTTCGCCCTCGGCTGGGATCACATTATCAAAGATCGAGTATGGGCGCTGAACAACAACCTCCAAAGCGGATTCGCCGCGCATGGCGGGATTATTTTATTTCCATTCATCGTCGCGGGCATTATCTATTATCGCAAGGACGGGCGAGTCAAACTCGCAAGCCTTGCATGGCTGGTTTTATTTTTTGTCATGACCGTCCTCTTTCCGTTTGCCGGCGCGCGCGGCGCGTTCTTCCATGCCGGCGCGGCCCTGCAACCCATGTGGTGGGTTCTCGCGCCGTTGGGTCTTGAGGAGATTCTGCTATCGCTGAGAAGGCGCAACATTGGCAACGACCAGAATCGGGTCGTATTTCGAAGCGCCCTCGTCATGGTCGCGATCATGCTCACAGCCTATGTCGTCTACCTGCGTTTGTTCACGCTGGGGTGGGGCGAAGGCGAAGACGCCGATTATCCCGTCATCGAACAATTTCTGGTCGAGAACGGGATCGACAACAGCGATATCATGATCGTCCGCAACGCGCCCGGTTATTATCTTGCGACAGGCCGCTCCGCGATTTCGATTCCATATGGCGGCACGGGCGCCATTCTCGAAGCCGCGAATCAATTCGACGCCGAATACCTTGTGCTCGAACCCGAAGCCGTGCTCGACCCGCTCAAAAATTTATTTACGAATCCCGAAGACAACGATCACTTCATCTATCTCGGTGAACTCGATGGCGCTCGCATCTACAAACTCCAACTCGAATGATCTTTCACGCCGCGACCTTTTCATCGTCGCCGGCGCGGTCGTCTTGATCGCGCTGATCTATTTGCTTGCGAGTCGTTTCACCTGCGCCATCGGCTTTCCCCTCGACGACTCATGGATTCATCAAACCTACGCCCGTAACCTTGCCTTGCGCGGCGAGTGGGCATTTCGTCCCGGCATTCCATCGGCCGGCTCCACCGCGCCGCTTTGGTCTGCGCTCCTCGCCATCGGCTTTATCCTCCGCCTCTCGCCCTACATCTGGACATACCTTCTCGGCGCGATCATCCTCTTTGCAATGGCCGTCCTTGCCGAATGGGCTGTGCGCAATCTCGTTGAAAGTTATCGTCCGCGTTTTCCCTGGGTCGGAATTTTCTTCGCGTTTGAATGGCATTTCGCATGGGCCGCGATGTCTGGCATGGAGACGTTACTGCATGGCCTGACCGTCACGACCGTTTTGATGTTGTTGATGACGAACACCCGCCGCCACCTCACCCTCGGCCTGCTCACCGGTCTGTCAATCTGGGTCCGCCCCGACGGCTTGACCCTGCTCCCCCCCGCCCTGTTGTTGATTCTGATCAATGAGCCTGATTCACGCTCGCGCTTCACCGCCATTGGGCATTACCTTATGGGTTTCGGCGCCCTCTTCATTCCGTATCTTTTTTTCAACCTTGCCATCGGCGAAACGCCCATGCCAAATACGTTTTATGCCAAGCAGGCCGAATATGCTTCGTGGCAAAAACTGCCCATCTTCACGCGGCTGGGTCAAATGTCTTTGCAGTTGCTTGTCGGCCCGGGGCTGGTGTTGATACCCGGCGTGATCGGCTGGCTGGCAAAGTCCATCAAACAAAAAATGTGGGGGAGCCTGCTTGCGCTTATCTGGTGCGGCGGATATTTGTTCCTTTATATTTCCCGCCTCCCGGTCTACCAGCATGGGCGTTACATCATGCCCGCCATGCCGGTCTTCTTTTTATTCGGCCTGTTGGCTTTCGCAGAGTTTGATAAAAGTAAATTGTTCACCCGTCATCATTGGGTCGGGCAATTGGTATGGCGCGCCAGTATCGGCATGCTGGCGTTTGCCTTTATTTTTCTCGGCGCAAACTCCTATGCGCGGGATGTGGCCGTGATCGAAAGCGAGATGGTCGTCACCGCAAAATGGGTCGCCGCCAACCTCCCGCCCGATGCGCTCATCGCCGCGCACGACATCGGCGCGTTGGGTTACTTCGATCATCACAACCTGATCGACCTTGCCGGGTTGATCTCTCCCGAAGTGATTCCCTTCATTCGCGATGAGCCGCAACTTACTCTCTACTTAAATCAAAAAGGCGCCGATTACCTGATCGCCTTTCCCGATTTTTACCCTTTGCTTGCCGGCAACGCCGAAATCGTCTTTAAGACAAACAGCCTCATCACCCAAACTTTCGATGAGGAGAATATGACAGTCTATCTCTGGAAAACCCCTTAATGGGTTAAAATACCCAGGTACCGCGCAAACCCCGCCGCATCGCCTTGTGTTGTGTTCGACGGTTCGGGATTGCTCATACCAGAAAAAGAAAGATTTGACTTGGGATGAATCAAATTACCCTCTTGATCGTCGACGACCATCCATTATTTCGCCAGGGTGTGGTGGACGCCTTGTCGCTCGAACCCGATATGCGAATCGTCGCCCAATCTGCCACTGGTGACGACGCGCTGGAGATGATCCGCACAAAAAAACCGACCATTGCCGTAATGGATGTCAACCTGCCCGGAAAGAACGGCCAGCAGATCACGCATCAAGTGACCCAGGACAGATTGCCCACGCGCATCATCCTCATGACCGGCTATGATGACGTGGAGCAGGCCATTCACGCCGCCCTTGCCGGCGCGCACGGTTATTGTTCGAAGGACATCCAGCCGCAAAGCCTGTCCCGCATTATCCGCGAAGTGGCCGAAGGCAAATATGTTTTCGATAACAACGTATTCTCCCGGCGCGAACTGGAGTTGTGGGTGGAGGATAGAATAGAAGGGGCGCGCCGTTCCTATAGCGAACCCGGCACCCCGTTCCACCCCCTGTCTGATCGCGAAATGGAAGTCCTCGCCTGTGTTGTGCGCGGCATGAGCAACAAGGAAATTGCGGCCATGCTGGGCATCAGCCACCAGACGGTTAAGAATCATGTGACCGCGATTCTGCGCAAATTCGGCGTGGAAGATCGCACGCAGGCGGTTGTGTACGCGTTGAAACGCGGCTGGGTTACATTAAAAGACAACGGTATTCATACTCAGGAGTGATTGTATGAGCGACGGCACAAGCATGGATTATCAGGCTGAATTGGATGAAACCCAGCGCGCCTTGCGCGAGGTGAAACTGATGATCGAACAAAGCCAGGGCGAGCTTTCCAAGATCACCCAGCGAAATGCGGCCATTACCCTGCATCTTCAACAATTGCAAAAACAATCCACCACGGTCGATGAACTTAAAATGTCCTACGATTCCGCGTTGGATGTTCAACAGCGCCTCTTCGTCATGCGCGGCCAGTTGGAAAAACTTCAAAACGACACCGTTCATCTTGAGAAGTATAAAACGGCGCTGGAAAAACTGGTCGCCGGGGGCGGGGGAGGCAACTCTGCAGGTTCGGCCGCGCCCGCTTCGACTATCAAGAGTCAAATGGCCGGGATCGAAATGATCGTCAATGCGCAGGAGTCGGAACGCCAGCGCCTGTCGCGCCAGATGCACGACGGCCCAGCCCAGGCATTATCCAATTTCATTCTCCAGACCGAAATTGCCATGCGCCTTCTGGATGTGGATCCCGTGCAGGCAAAAGACGAGTTGGGTAATTTGAAAACATCGGCCATGGGCACCTTCCAGAAAGTCCGCGGTTTCATTTTTGAGTTGCGCCCGATGATGCTCGACGATCTGGGGTTGATTCCGACCTTGCGAAAATACGTGGAGGCCTTCAAGGAGCAGACCGGGCTGGAGGTAAGCGTCACGGTTGCCGGCGCGGAACGCCGCCTCGAATCCTACCTGGAAGTGATGATCTTTCGCGCGGTTCAGGAATTGCTGGGCAATGCTTCCCGTCACAGCCAGGCGACCTTGATCAAGATTCAAGTCGACCTTGGAAATGACTTTATCCGGGTTAGCGTCGATGATAATGGCAAGGGATTTTCGCCCGAAATCCTCAAGGAATCCACCAATTTGGGCTTGAAACTCATTCGCGAACGCGCTGAAATGCTGGGCGGCAATTTTGAAGTGGATAGTTCCACAGGCTCGGGCGCGCGTATAACCTTTTCTGTTCCCGCCAAAGTATAGCGTTTGGGTATCGTTCGGCTGTATGAAGTCCGGCCTGTCATACTCGATCGGGCATGTTTGTTTTTCAACGGGCTGGCGGGTCTTGTTCACGGATAGGTTGAAGCATGGTTCGATCGATTCGGTAAGAATTCAACCATCTCACAATGTTGCAAGGAATTGCGATGGTTCTCGGTCATGCTTTTGTGATTTTTCTTGTATAATGGGTATGTTAGTCATTACTCTATTTCCACTATTGTGAAAAGAGGAGAATATTATGCGTCGCGGACGAACCCTGATCTTTGTATTTCTAATCCTCATCATTGGTCTGGCAGTTGCCTTTGTGGCGCTCCGCCCGATCTTGTTCCCATCCACCGTCACTCCCCCAGCGCCGACCACCGTTGATGTTTATATCGCCATGCAGCCCATTCCCCAGGGTGGGGAGATAAAAGCGGAGTCGCTGACCACCATCAAAATTGCCCCGGAAAATCTCGTTGGGGTGATGTTTACCCCGGAGGAACAATCCCTGCTTTTGGGACAGGTGGCTAAATTTCCGATTGATCAGGGAGTTGTCATTACAGAGTCCATGGTTGGCAGTACCTCAGTTCAAGGGTCGGGCCCTGTGTGGGGTTCGCTGATCCCCGCCGGCATGACGGCAATTTCCATCCCCATGACAGTCAACGAGCCCATTAATTTGCAGGATTCCCGTTACGAGTCCGTGAATTTTGTCGGTTATGGCGTGAGCGACGGCGCGCATGTTAATATCAATGCATGTCTGTGGTTTGTAGATATCGACCCCGCCTTTCAGACGATTTTGCCAAATCAGACTGCGATCTTGACCGGCACAGGATTTGGCGGGGAGGAAAATCCCATCCCGATTTTGTCGCTTGGCGTGACGGCGGGCGGGGGGGCGCAAGGCCGACTCGAACTTGACCCATCGCTTCAACAGCCTTACTACCTTCTTCCGTCTGAACCTCAGCGTCCGCGCATGGTATGCCAGACAATAGCGCAGAATGTGGTTGTATTGCATACCGGGCTTTTCCCGCTCGATCCCAATGCGGCTCTCTCGCCGCTTCCCCCGCCGAACCCGGATGGCACCGCCGCGGCGCCTGTCTACCCGACGATTGTCACTTTGATTGTTTCTCCGCAGGACGCCGTAACGCTTACCTATGTGATGCGCACATCCGGGTCGCTTTCCCTCACCTTGCGAAATCCGACCGATGAACTTCGCCAGGCTACCGAGGCATCCACCCTGCAATTCCTGTTGAGCCAGTACAACATACCGGTTCCGGCAAAACTGCCTTACTCGCTCAACCCCAGCCCGTAATCTGGTGTTGAGCGTTATCTTATGTCCGCCGACCATGGTTGCTCTTGGTCAACGGTTGACAAGGAAGAAATCGATTCTACACTTCAGGCACCTACGAAAGTATTGATATGGCCGCAGATAAAATCCGAATTTTGATTGTCGATGACATCGCCGAGACGCGGGAGAATATTCGCAAACTATTACAATTTGAATCGGATGTGGATGTGGTCGGTGCGGCGCGTACCGGGAATGAAGGCGTTCAACTTGCGCATGAGCTGGATCCCGATGTTGTGCTGATGGACATCAACATGCCCGATATCGACGGCATCACTGCCACGGAATTGATCCGTAAAAAGGCGCCGCATATCCAGATTGTGATTCTCTCGGTGCAAAGCGACCAAAGTTATATGCGGCGGGCCATGCTGGCCGGTGCGCGCGATTTCTTGAACAAGCCGCCTTTGGGCGACGAATTGATAGCCGCCATTCGCCGCGCCGGGGAAATGTCCCACACGGAGCGGTCAAAAGGGGTGGCGCAACAACAGATTGCTTCGGCGGCGGCGGGCTTGGCGGGTCTGTCGTCGAGTTTTGCCCCGGTTGCCCGGGGAAAGATCGTAACCGTTTACAGCCCAAAGGGGGGCACGGGGTCTACAACCATTGCCGTCAATCTCGCCATCGCTTTGAACAACGAAGATACCCGCACGGCGCTTGTGGATGCAAATCTGCAGTTTGGCGATGTGGCTATTTTTGTCAACGAACAGGGAAAAAACGCTATTGTTGAGCTTGCTCCCCGAGTCGATGATATGGAGCCCCAGATCGTCGAGGAAATATTGATCAATCATGCGGCGTCCGGGTTGCGTATCCTTTCGGCGCCCCAGCGCCCGGAAATGGCCGAGAAAATTTCAGCGGATCAATTTATCAAGGTTGTCCAGTATTTGCAGAGAATGTATGCCTACATTGTCATCGATACGTCCCATATTTTATCCGACATGATCCTGTCTGTATTTGATATCAGCGATGTGATCGTATTGGTGACCACCCAGGAGATTCCGTCCATAAAAAACGCGCGCTTATTTCTCGATCTGCTGGTTTCCATGGGCATTACCAAGGATCGGATCGTCTTTACAATGAATCGATACGACAAGCGCATTGCGATTACGCCGGAACGGGTGGGCGAAAACTTGAAGCACGAGATATCCGCGGTGATACCTCTGGATGAGAAGGTTGCGATTACGTCTGTTAATCGCGGCGTGCCTTTTATGTTGGACAATAAATCCCAGCCTGTGGGAAGGGGGATCCTCTCGCTGGCAGAAGTGGTACGGGCTCGTTTGATCTCTTTAGATTCTGGCGGCGA
>JACPVD010000209.1 GCA_016191895.1 Chloroflexota bacterium
TGCGGCGATGCAGGCTACAGGTCCGCGGGAGGCGTTTGCATTGGGGAAGAAGGCGTTCAATCAGGCGGTCATCCCCAATTTGGAAGAGTCGCTCCGATACGAGGGAATCCTGCAGGAAGAAGCGGGGAAAACGGCGGAGCATCGCGAAGGCGTGGCGGCATTTCTTGAAAAGCGGACGCCGAGATTTGAGTAACCGCCCTTCGACCACGCTCAGAACACCCCACATCCCAATTTGTTGAGAGGATACGGATTTTTGTCATATTGACTTCATTCCCGTTTTCGTGTAAAGTTTGGGGGCAATTTGTGATTTAGTGGATTAAATGATATGGCTCAGATTGCCAACATACCATGTGCCTAAAAGCGGGTATCCTTTCCGGGATACCCGCTTATATTTTTTATCAACCCCCTTAGGAGAACAACATGTCAGGACAAATCAACGCTTTTGAAATGGCTCAAAAACAGTTCGATGCTGTCGCCAAACAACTCAAACTCGATGCCGGCGTGGCCGAGGTGTTGCGCTGGCCGATGCGCGAATATTCGTTCCGCATTCCCGTGCGCATGGAGAACGGCTCGCTCAGGGTTTTTCAGGGTTTTCGTGTGCAACACAACGACGCGCGCGGACCCAACAAGGGCGGCATCCGTTTTCACCCGGCAGAGACAATGGACACCGTGCGCGCACTGGCGACATGGATGACATGGAAATGTGCCGTGGCCGATATCCCGCTGGGCGGTGGCAAAGGCGGAATCATTGTGGACCCGTCCACGCTGACAGTGCGCGAAAAGGAAGACCTGTGCCGCGGCTGGGTGGGAGCCATGTGGAAGAACATCGGCCCGCGCAACGACGTGCCCGCGCCCGATGTCGGCACTACTCCACAAATGATGGGCTGGATGATGGATGAATATTCCCGCCTTGTCGGCCAATATACGCCGGGCGTGTTCACCGGCAAACCGGTCGGCGGCGGCGGTTCGCTGGGACGCACCGAGGCCACCGGTTACGGCGTGATCTATACCGTGCGCGAAGCGATGAAACATCTCAAGATGGACCCGCAGAATTGCATCGCGGCGCTTCAGGGTTTCGGCAACGTCTCGCAATATGCGGCGATTGGCTTTGTCGAATTGCTTGGCGGGACGGTGGCGTGCGTTTCGTGTTACGACCGTCACGATAAGAAAGCCTACACCTACAGCAGGAAAGGCGGCATCGATCCGCGCTTCCTGCTTTCCATTGTGGATGAATATGGAACCATCGACAAGAAGAAGGCGCAGGATGCCGGTTATGAAGTAAACGACGGCGACAAGTGGATCGAGTTCGAAGCCGACGTGTTGATTCCTGCCGCACTCGAAGGCCAGGTCAATGCCGAGACTGTGAAGAAGGTATCGAAGCGGGTGCGCATTGTTGCCGAAGGCGCGAACGGTCCCACCACGCCCGAAGCCGACGAAGTCTTCAAGAAGAACAATGTCTTCAACATCCCCGACTTCCTGTGCAACGCCGGCGGCGTGACCACCTCGTACTTCGAGCAGGTGCAAAACGACGCCAACTACTACTGGGAGAAGGACGCCGTTCTTCGCCGCCTTGATATCAAGATGACCTCCGCCTTCAATGCCGTCCTCGAACGCAGCGAGCAGGAAAAGGTCTACATGCGCGATGCCGCCTACATGGTCGCCATCGACCGCGTGGTGAAGGCGATGGAATTGCGCGGGTGGTTGACGGGGAGCGCGTAATTGGTAACACCTGCACTTGCGCCAGGTGCAAGTGTTGGTAATTTGGTGATTAAGAGGATGCGCTGGGAGGCGCGTCCTCTTTTTGTTGGATGAAACCCCGCTTCCCCCGGACTTTGAACTGATTCTGTTTCTGATGCCTTTCCCACCCCGACATTTGATACAATCGCCCCGCACAATCTCCAATCTCCAATTACCAGAGGCACACATGTCCAAACCAACCTTCAAATGGGACGATCCCTTCCTGCTCAACGACCAACTCACCGATGAAGAGCGCATGATCCGCGATGCGGCGCGAAAGTTCTGCCAGGATAAATTAATGCCGCGCATTCTCGAAGCGAACCGACGGGAAATCTTCCACCGCGAGATCATGAATGAAATGGGAAGCATGGGCTTTCTCGGCTCGACCATTCCCGAAGAGTACGGCGGCGCGGGATTGAATTACGTCTCCTATGGCCTGATCGCGCGCGAGGTGGAACGCGTGGACAGCGGTTACCGTTCCGCGATGAGCGTGCAGAGTTCGCTGGTGATGCATCCCATCAACGAATATGGCACAAAAGCGCAAAAGAAAAAATATCTGCCCAAACTTGCCAGCGGGGAATGGGTTGGTTGTTTTGGTCTCACCGAGCCCAACCATGGAAGCGACCCCGCCAGCATGGAATCCCGCGCAAAAAAAGTGGACGGCGGTTATGTGCTGCATGGTAACAAGATGTGGATCACCAATTCACCCATTGCGGATATATTTGTGGTGTGGGCAAAATTAGACGGCGAGATTCGCGGTTTCGTTTTGGAAAAGGGTATGAAAGGACTCTCCGCGCCGAAGATCGAGGGAAAATTCAGTTTGCGCGCCAGCGCAACAGGCGAGATCGTGATGGACGAGGTTTTTGTGCCGGATGAAAATATGTTTCCCGAAGTAAAGGGTTTGAAGGGTCCGTTTGGATGTTTGAACAAGGCGCGTTATGGAATTGCCTGGGGCGCGTTGGGCGCGGCGGAATTCTGCTGGCACGCGGCGCGGCAATACACGCTGGATCGCCCGCAGTTTGGGAGGCCGCTCGCGGCGAATCAGATCATTCAATTGAAACTGGCGAATATGATGACGGAAATCACATTGGGCTTGCAGGGCGCGTTGCGCGTCGGTCGATTGATGGATGAAGATAAATCCACGCCTGAGATGATCTCGCTCATCAAGCGCAATTCATGCGGCAAAGCCCTTGAGATCGCCCGCGTCTCGCGCGACATGCACGGCGGCAACGGCGTTTCGGATGAGTATCACGTCATCCGGCATATGATGAATTTGGAAGCGGTGAACACCTACGAAGGCACGCACGACATCCATGCGTTGATTTTAGGAAGAGCGCAGACAGGGATCCAGGCGTTTTTGTAAAAGTACCGCGAGATTAATCTCGCGGTACGTGCCTCTATTCAATCGGGTATCCCGCCTTCACCCATGCGGTGAATCCGCCGAGGATGGCTTGCACGTTGACATATCCGTTTTTCAAGAGGAGGAACGCCGCACGGGCGCTCGTGTGTTCGTTTTGTCAGGTGCAGTAGGTGATGATCCACTGATCTTTTTTCAACGGGATGTTGGCGATATTCGATTCGAAATTTCCCAATGGGATGTTGATTGCGCCGGTTACATGGCCTTCCGCATAGGCATCGGGACTGCGCACATCGACAATGACGGCTTGCCCGCTTTCGAAGGCGGCTTTGGCGTCGCTGACGGAGATGCGCGGGACATCGGCTTCCGTCCAGGGGATGGCGCTGGTCGTTGTCGGGGAGACTGTGGATGGTTGCGGCAGATCAACTGTCGGGGCGGGGGATGCGGGTATTGTCTGGGGGAGAATCGCATTGCAGGCGAGAGTCGCAATGAGCAGGATGGAGATAAAGATAAAGTGTCTGAGTTTTTGCATGGTGGGTAACGTATAGGTATACAAGTATACAAGTAGACAAGTAGACAAGTAGACAGGTAGACAGGTAGACAGGTAAATACGTGTTTACCTGTCGACCTGTTTCCTTCTTACATTCTACAACTGACAGAATCGATCCGCGCGTTTGGCGATGATGGCGAGGCTGTCTGCCCAGAATTTTTTGGTGCGGATGTTGATGCCGAATTTGTCGGCGAGGTCGGCGGCGCGGGCTTGACCGGTGGAGGCGAGCAGTTCCTTGTAGGCGGGGACGAAACCTGCGCCGCGCTTTTGGTAGACGGCGTACAAGCCGGTGGCGAAGAGCAGACCGAAGGCGTAGGGGTAGTTATAGAACGAGAAGCCCGCGGAGTAGTAATGCGGCTTCCACGTCCACATGTATTTTTGCAGGGATTTTTCATCCACGCCGTCGCCGTAGGTGGCTTTTTGCGCGCGCTCCATGATGTCGTTGATCTCGTCGGCGGAGAGTTCGGAGTTGACGCGACGCTCGAAGACTTCCTTTTCAAAGAGATAGCGCGAGTAGATGTCCACCACGACCTGCGAGGCGTTGTTCATCTGCGCTTCGAGGATGGCGAGAACTTCCTGCTTGTCGGTGGTCTGCGCAAGCGCGGCTTCGGTGGCGATGGTCTCGCACATGATGGAGGCGGTTTCGGCGAGGGTCATGGGAGTCTGCTGTTGAAGCGGAGTTTTGCCCGCCTGCCAGGCGCATTCGTTGTGGAAGGCGTGACCGAGTTCGTGCGCCAGCGTGCTGACCTGGTCGAACGAGCCGTCGAAGTTGGCGAGGATGCGGCTTTGCTTCACGCCGTCCACGCCCATGCAGAACGCGCCGCCGCGTTTGCCTTCGCGCTGTTCGCCGTCTATCCAGTTCTGGTCGAAGGCGCGTTTGGCGAAGGCGCCGAGTTCAGGCGAGAACTTGTTGAAGTTTTCCACGATGAAGTCGCGGGCTTCGTCCCATGAATAAACTTTGTCGGTTTTGCCGAGCGGTGCGAAGAGGTCCCACCAGGCGAGTTGTTCCTTGCCGAGCAGTTTCGCCTTGTGCTTGAAGTAGCGGCGGAACATGGGGAAGGAGTCCTTCATCGCGCCGAGCATGGCTTCGAGGGTGGCGCGGTCCATGCGGGCGGAGTCAATCGAGGCGTGCAGGTTGTCTTCGCGTCCGCGTTTTTTGTCGAGCAGGAGCGTTTCGCCTTTGACTCCGTTGAGGCAGGCGGCGAGCGTTTCCTGTACGCCCTCCCAGGCTTTGTTTTCGGCTTCGTAGCCGCGGCGGCGGGTGGCTTCGTCGGGATGCGAGCGCAGGTTAATGAGCGCGGGCATGGGCATCTTTTTGGTTTCGCCGTCGAGTTCGAAGTCCACGGTCATTTGCGAGGTGAGCGTCCCTTGCAGTTTGCCGAAGGCGTTGCCACCGCTCAGGGTCATTTCGGCGGCGAGGGTTTCCTCCGCTTCGTTCATCAGGTATTTGGATTGCTCCGCCGCTTCGAGCAGGATGAATTCATGCGCCTTCGCGGACGGGTTCGTCTTGACCGCTTTCTTGATGGAGGGCTTGCCGAGTTTGCCCGCCCAGGCGGTGAAGCGGGTTTGCAGAATGCTGGTCTTCACGTTGACCTGCTCGAACTCGGAGAGGATGCGCATGGCTTCCTTGTTCCGCGAGTCGGTGGTGATGTAGGAGTAGATGAAGGGTCCGATAGTGCCGGACAACTCGAAGAGGGTGTTGAAACGCTCCGCGGCTTCGCCCAGGACTTTGCCGAGTTTCTTCGGCTCGGTCTTCGAATCGGCTTTGGCGGCTTTTTTGAGGAAGGCTTCTAGATCGTCCAGTTGCTGTTTGAAGGATTTGACGGCGTTCTTGAATTGCTTTGAATCGAGGGCGGGGTAGACGTTGGTCATATCCCAGCGAGGGGCGGATACGGTCATGGAGGTTCTCCTTGTTATGGAATGATGGGGCAAGTATACCGTGATTGGATAACAAAACATCCGCCAGAAGACGGATGTGATCTAAAGTTTTGGGGCGAGGGTATTACAAATTACGATGTGAAACGCACCCAAAGGCTCATGGACAGGATCGGATGTTTATCTTTGTGACCACACATCCTGCGTCTTTCGGCGGAACAGCGATACAACATTGATTGGCTTTGTCGAAGAGCGAGCCTTGCGCGCACTTGTTGAGATCGTCGGCGGCGGGCGGAGGCGGCGGCAGGCATACTTTCAGGTCGAACGCAAAGGATGGCACGCCGCGGCAGGAGATGATGTCTTTTCCATCTGTCGTGGTCTCGAATGTGCAGGTGAAATCAGGGTTGAGCGATTCGAATGTGGCGCCCTGCGAAATGGCGACGCCAGTGTACGGAATTTTTTGCACGCAGATATTATTTGTCTCTTCCACGCTGGGGAGGGGAAGCGTAACCCCCGAGGCGCAAGCCGGCGCGAAAGGCAGGGGCGACGCGACCGATTCGGTGGAAGATGCAGCCGGGGTGAGGGTGGGCGCTTCGGTGGGAGCAACGGTCAGCGTGGGTGCGGCCTGTGGCGATCCAAACAATTGATTGCGCAACAGGAAAACGCCCGCGATCACAACCAGCAGAACCATGCCGCCGACGATCAGGCCTGTCTTTGATTTACCGGATGGAGTTGCAGCCGCCTTATATGTCCCGGTATGAATGCCTGTGCCGGAGATGGTCAGATTGCCTTCATGGCCGAACGCAAGCAGGTTCAATGCCTTTGCCAAATCCACCGCGCTTGCGTAACGCTTGTTTCTGTCCTTCGCCATGGACAACTTGATGATTCCGTCCACTTCATGCGGAAGGTCGGGAATCATCTTGAGAATTTCGGGAACCGGTTCGGTGATATGTTTGACGACAACGCCCATGGGCGTATCGGCATTATAGGGCTGGGAACCGCTCAACATTTGATAGACGATCACGCCCAGACCGTAGACGTCGCTGCGGCCATCGATGTCGTTTCCCTGCGCCTGTTCGGGACTCATGTAAGCGGGCGTACCAATCACACCGCTACCGGTCAGGTTGCCGGTGGATTCGGTCAATTTTGCGACGCCGAAATCGGAAATGAACGGGTCGCCGTTTTCATCGAAGAGGATGTTATCGGGTTTGAGATCGCGGTGGACGATGCCTTTTTTATGGGCGTGGGTGAGCCCCAGCGCGATTCGCTCGACGATGCGGGCTGTCTCCTGCATGGGGACTTTTCCCTTATCGATCATATCCGAGAGGGACCCGCCCGTCATGAATCGCATCACAAAATAAGGCTGGCCGTCTTCATCGCCCACATCGTAGACCGGCACAATGGAGGGGTGCTCCAACCCGGCGATCATCTTGATCTCGCGCTCGAAGCGTACGCGAAACTGCGGATCGTGCATCATCTCGCGCGGCAACACCTTGATCGCAACTTCACGGTCGAAGCTGGGATCGTAACCGCGATACACGGTAGCCATGCCGCCGCGGCCAAGTTCCGATTTGATTTCGTAGCGACCTATTTTTGTTGGAATAGCCATGCGCCCAAGTATAAACGAGAGGGATGAAATGGCGCAAGCAATACGCAAACCCCGGCAAGGAGTTTAATATCCATCCTCTGGCACCACACCCGGCGCCGGCATTAATTTTTGTTCAACGCCTGAAACGTTTGCAAAAGACTGATCAAAATATCGTCAGTGAAGACATGCATTTTCTGGAACATGTCTGCGGTCTGTCCCGAAGGGACGTTTGCCTCGCCATAGACTTTCACGACCGACTCAATCAGCGCGTTTCTGAAGAACAAAAAGGCTTTTGCAGCATCGACGTAATTCAAACTGTAACGGTGCGCGCGGGAGGCGTATTCATAGCCGATGGCATAGGCTTCGCTTGCGGCTTCCTCCCCGTTGGTTGCCATGTAGGTCATCAGCCCGTGAAAAAGTGAACGTCCGCTCATGCGGTATTGGGTGCGGGCGTCTTCGTCCAGTTTTTGATACCATGACTCGGCCTGTAAACGCCCTTCGGAGATTTGCATACGGACGGTTTTTATGACTTCCTGCATCATTTGCTCCGGCGCGGGCGAACTCGTCCGTGACCGTTTGTATGATTCTGCCCAAACGACGATCTCGCTGCGCCGGTAGCGGCGATGCCCGCCCTGCGTTTTGTGCGTGGGCAATATGCCCTTGTCGGACCAAAGCCTGACCGTGCCGGGGTGAACCCCCAATACTTTTGCCGCGTCACTGAGGGAAAGCCATTCGTCTTTCATGAATTATCCTATCTGTGCGGAATGTAGTCTTTTGCGCCATGTAGCGGACGTTAGAGAACGTCTGCTACGCGGCAAATTTACTCTGCCGCCAATGCCGCCTTTTCCACAAATGACGGTTCGTGCGCCTGTTTTTGGAACGCGCCGACGTCGATTCGATAGAGCATGATCGCGGCGACAAAGAGCATTGATGCTTCGATGCCAAATACAACAAGATATCCGCCCAGAGCGTCGCCCGCGAGTTGGGTGGCGAGGTCGGCGACGAGGCCGGCCATGAGCAGGCCGGCCAAACGCGAGAGCCCGTTGGAGAAGCCCCACGCGCCGATGTACAACCCAACTTTTTCGGGGACGGTGAGATCGAACATCAAGGAAAGGTTGGCAATCGTCGAAATGCCCGTGCCAAGCCCAAGCAATGTGATACCGGCATAAAAAGCGGACGTGCTGGCGGTCAACCCGCTGGCAACGATGACGATGAATCCGATCAGTGCGCCGAGGTTTCCCGATTGCGCTACGTATTTCTTTTTTACGCGCCCATCGAGAACACCCGCAATGACGAAAGCCAGCAACGTAAAACTGTTGGTGATGGATACGATGCGCGAAGTCTGTTCGAGGGTCATGCCGAAGGCCTGGGCGGCGAAGGGTTCGAGGAGCACATCCTGGCCGAGGATGGCGGCAAGGAGCAATAGCAAATAGACGAAGAAGATTTTCGCCACGCGGTTTTCCATGATGGCGGAAGTCATTTGTTTGATGGAATAATTTTCGGATTTGGTTTTTGAGGAGGCGCGGTCAAAGGGAGACTCTAGTTTGAAGAGGCCGAGCAGGCCCAGGGTCAGGGCGGATGCGGCGACGGTGAGAAAGGCGTTTTGGAGAGTCGCGGGGTCGTACGTCGGAACCATCCTGCTCAGGCTGATGCCTGTCGCGATCAGCCCCATCACCATGACCGTGAACATGACGGCGATCGTCTTGCCGCGTTCCTTTTCGCCGGAGAGTTCGGATGCAAGCGAGAGATATGAAACCGCCGAGAGGTTGAATCCCATCCCCCACATGCCGAAAGCGAGGATGCCGGCAAGAAGGCCAAACCCGAAATTTTCGCTGATCAAAACGGCAATTTGCGGGGAGACCGCAACACCTGCCACGCACAAAACCAGGCCGGTGAGGATATAGGGAGAACGGCGATACCCCAAAATGGGATGGCGATCTGAAAAGGAACCGATGGCAACTTGAATGGGTGAAAGCAAATAGGGAAAGACAGCGAGAAGCGTGAAGATTGTTTTGGAAACACCGAGGTCAAAGATCATGACGCGGTTGAGTGTGCTGTTGATTGGCACGAGCGTCATGGCGACGGCGGTGTGGATGAGGGCGAGTTGCAGTCGTTTGATTAACATGGTTGCTTAAATACAGCAAGGGCGTATGTAACGCCCTCGCCTCTGCGATGGTCAAATTGTACTTTTTGGGGCGAATTTGACAATGTAGATTTACGTAGAATTTTACTAGAGATTTGTGAGCAGTTTTTTTGAGTTGCGGCTTGAAAGTCGCGCTACGCTTTTACCGTCGTTTCTTTCCCGTACCGTTGGCCCGACCATTGCAACCCAATGCCTATCGCCGCAAAGTATGCGATATACGCGATCAGTTCGGCCAGGGACGGCGTGGGGTTATATCCAAACAATGCGCCAAGCAATTGCCCGGGGATCGATTCCTTGCTGATCAGCGAATTCATGTCCCACACATGTTCGATGATGGCGGGAATCCAGCCGACTTCGGTGAACTCATGCACGCCATGCGCAAACAGCCCGGCCGCAAACAGGATGAGCAAAATGCCGGTTACCTGGAAAAAACGGCGCAAGTCCAGGCGGATTGTGCTGGCAAAGATCGACCATCCCAAAAGAATGGCCGTTCCCAGGCCAAGAAAGGCGCCGACCATTGTTTGCAGCGAATTGGAAATAAATACGGATGCAGTGAGGAAAAGCGCCAGTTCGATCCCTTCACGCAATACCGCGATGAAAGCGACGAAAAAGATGGCGCGTCTTCCAATCTGTGAGGCCTGATGAATTTCGGCTTCGAGGTTGGATTTCAATGATCGCGCCTGGCGGCTCATCCAAAAGATCATCCACGTTAACAACCCGGCCGCGATCAGCATGGTGAAACCCTCGAAGATCTCTTCTGCGGGTCCTTCCATTTCAAGCCCAAAGATGGTCAACAGGACTGCGGTGAGGATGCTGAGAAGGCTTGCGCTTAGAGCGCCAAACCAGACCGCAGAGGCAAGTTCGGGACGCCTGATTTGACGGACAGCGCCCAACAAAATGCCGACAATCAGGGCGGCTTCAATTCCTTCACGCAGGGAAAGCAGGTAACTGGGTAACATTTGTGATTTCACTCCTTTGGTTTGTAGGTGGGTATCCTTTCAACAAAGAAGGGGGAAGTGGGGTGTTGTGGACGCGCGAAGCGCGCCCATAACACCCAACACCCCAATTCATTGAGAAGATAGCCCGAATAATTCCAATGTTATAATCTGGGCAAATATAATAATCTAGATATTTATAGTGTTTTTTATTTATATCCCCTTGCAACCGGTTTTCAACCAGGTTGATACTTTCCGGAGTTCCATGTCTGCCAGCCCCGCCATGCAACGCTATGCCGCCGAAATCTACCGGCTTCAACAAGACCATGAACAAGTCTCGCTTTCGCTTTTAACTTCGCATGTGGAGGCCTCCGCCCAGGCCATCTCCACAATGGTCAAACGCCTCAACAAAAGCGGATATTTGATTCACGAACCGTATCGAGGCGTGCGTCTGACGGAAGACGGCGAGCGAATTGCCATGCCATCCCTGCGCCGTCACCGACTTACCGAAGTATTCCTCGTTAAAGTAATGAAATACGACTGGGCCTCCGCGCACGTCCTTTCGGACACCTTCGAGCGCGGCATTAACGATGAACTTGAGGAGCGCATGTTCGAACTTGCGGGCTGTCCCACGCGCTGTCCGCATGGGGAACCGATTCCCTCCAAAGACGGAGTCATGCCTGCGGTGAAGGACGAGCCGTTGTCGAATGTGCCTTCGGGGTCCGATTGTGTTGTCAGCCGCGTAAGAACGCACGACATGGATAAACTCCGTTACATCGCGGAGATCGGCCTGGTGCCGGGGACGCCGTTTCATTTGCTGAGTTGCGCCCCCTTCAAAGGCCCGCTGCGGCTCGAAATGAAACCGCACGATCATATCATCGGCTATGAGTTGTCGCAATCGATCTGGGTGGAGGTAACGAAAAAGGGCGAAGGGAACAAACTTCCCCCGCGTGTATAAACTGGAGTCCAAAGTCTCCCGACTTTGGACTCTTTCATGTGTTACGGCTTGGGGGTGCTGACCACTTTCTTTTTGCGAAATAGATTTACAAACAAACTCAACGCCAGCTTCGCAAACATTGCAAAGTAATAAACCCAATTGAATAAAAAGAAATAATCTTTCGCAAAGTGCTTGCGGAAGTAAAGATAGTATGAGCGATGCCATTCGTAGATGGTGCGAAACGGCTGGACTTTCGATCCGCCTTCCCCCCCATAATGAATGACCTGCGCCTGCGGGTGGTAGTAAATCTTCCAGCCGTGAAGGCGGGCGCGGCGGCAATAATCGGAATCCTCCTGATAGGCGAAAAAATTCTCGTCGAGATACCCGATCTGCTCGATGACCTCGCGGCGAATCATCATACATGACCCGGAAACTGCTTCTGCTTCGTGGGTTTCATCCTCGCCCATGTAGCTCATCAGATAACCGCCGAAACGTTTATCGTTTGGGTAAAGGCTCGATAGGCCCGAGAAATAACAAATGGCGTCCCAGGGACGCGCTTCACTGCGGCGGCATTGCTTTTGCAACGTTTTATCGCGGTTGAGGACTTTGGGGCCGACGATCCCAACTTCGAGATGCGAATCAAGAAACTTCGCAAGGTCGGCAAGGGCGTTGGGTTGAATCACGGTATCGGGGTTGAGGATGACCACGTAACGCCCCTGAGTCAACTTCATGGCTTGATTGTATGGGCGGGTGAAGCCGGTGTTTTCGTCGTTGGTGATCAACGTTACATTGGGAAAATCCTTGCGAAGCATTTCGGGCGCTCCGTCACCGGAGAAGTTGTCGACGACGACGATCTCGAAGGAAACCGAATCAAGCGTCCCGTAGATGGAAGCGAGGCAGTCGCGCAGAAAATCGCGGGCGTTGTAATTCGTGATGCAGATCGAAATATCGGGCGTCATGATCTATCCGTGTTGCGTTTGATGAATTCTGTAAAAGGAGTCATCCAATTGCGAGACATGGTTCGATGCAGTTGCGCGATCGGAATCTTTCTCCCGCTTTGAATGGCGCGTCGTTTTTTGAACATGAGTGGAAGCCCGCGCAGGGCGTCCCATTTTGCGCGGAGGATCACGCCACCGCGGCCTTTGACGGTGAAATAGAAAATGAAGAAAATCGTGACGAGGATATGCAGGGGCAGGTAAAACCACAACAGAATCGCGGGCATGTCTTTCGCGTACGTCCACACCAAGTTGCGATGACCGTAATAAATGGAGAAGTCGCTTTTTTTGCCGAAGGTCACCGAGCCGACGTGACTCACAATCGCTTGCGGAACGAGCATACAACGCAATCCGCGCATGCGCAAACGAAACCCGAGATCGACATCTTCATGATACGAAAGAAAGTCTTCGTCGAAGCCGCCGGCGGATAAAAATTCTTCGCGCGGAAATAACGCCGCCGCGCCGCACGCGCTGAAGACTTCCTGAATTTCATTCAATGGATAGACCGGCAGGTTGTAACTCTTGCGCCATGCCAGCCCGCTGACGTGATAAATGTCGCCTTCGCCGTCGAGCATGTTTGGCGCGTTCGCTTGAACCTGGCGCGACGTGAAAAAGGCGTTGGGATGGATGCGCGTCGCTTCAAGTAATGTTTCCAGCCAGTTGGGTTCGGGGAAGGCGTCGGTATTGAGCAGGGCAATCCACCCCCCGCGGGCAAGTTTCGCGCCGATGTTGTTGGCGACGGTAAATCCGAGATTCGAGTCGAGCCGTTCCACGCGCAGATTCAAATTTGGATATTTTTCCTCCAGTCCAATCGCGCAACCGTCCTGCGAGCCATTGTCGACGATGATGATCTCGAAATCCTGAAACGTCTGCGTGGAGAGCGAATCGAGACAACGCGGCAGGTAGTCTGCGCTGTTCCATGCGAGCAGGATGATGGAGACGGTCGGCTGGGGATTCATCACAATGCAAAGTCAACGACTGGAGTCGTTGAGTCCGAGTTACTTGCGCGTTTCTTCGATGGCTTCCCTTGTGGCCTGCAAAAAGGCATAGCCGTATTTGCGGTCCGGCTCGAGGTACGCGGACTCGCCCCATTCATTCCACGCGTTGACGAAGATGAACGGCGCGTCGAGTTCCCTGTTGTTGCGGGTCTCGTTGAGAATATCGATCAGCCATTCCTTATATAAGGCAGGGGTCGCGCCTTCGTAGACCATGGGGGTGTTGTTTCTGCGCGGAGTGTTATCCCACATGGGCATAATGGCGCGGTGAAGTTTTTTGGCCTGGAATTTGAAATACTGCTTGTTCTTCACCAGGTCGGCGTAATCGAGAACAATTCCGCCGAAGTCATTGCGCATAAAGTTGATCTCGCTGGTGATGTTCTTGCAATAGCGGAATACGGTGCCGGGATGAAATTCGCTTTGGGCGTCATAGCCAAGCGCAAGCAGGTCGCCGTCGAAAGTGTTTTCCTTTACGGCGATGATGTACGGGTTGCCAAGTCCTTCCTTTTGACAATACTCGCGCCAGTGAGCCAAAACCTGCGGGGCATCGGGCACAAAGGACGGACGATAGACGATGATCAGCGGGCGGCCATCCACGCGGATGTAACGTTTGTCGGCAACGTACGGCCTCACGCTTTCGATGAAGGCCTTGTAACTCTCCACCGATTCGTTCTGATACATGATGATCTCGCCGCTGGAACCGTCGAATCGGCGAGTCCACGATTCGTTTGCCCAGCACAGGCAGAAGGGAAAGTCGAGACTCGGATCGTTCAGGAACGCGTCGAGAGGTTTATCCAAAAGGCGTCTTCCGTCGAACCAGTAAAAATAAAACGAGAAGCCGTAGATGCCATGCGATTTCGCCAGTTCGATCTGACGGGCAATATTTTCCGTCAGGCGCAAATCATATGCGCCCAATTCGCCGGGCAGACGCGGCTGGTAGTGTCCCACATACTGCGGAACACCCTTGTCCACGTTATGCCATTCGGTAATTCCGCGCCCCCACCACTCGTCGTTTTCGGGCGTTGGGTGAAACTGCGGAAGGTAATACGCCAGAAGCATCGGGTCGCCGGGCTGGCGTTGATAGGAGTCCGCGGCGAGTTCCACATAGTCATCCGTGCGATCAGGGATGGCGAGAATCTGCTCGACGTATTTTTTATACAGCTCGATCTTCGAGTCGTGTGGTTGGGCCGCCGCCGTGTTTTTGGGAGGCGACACCCGCCGATATAAAATCGCCATCTTCTCCCTCAGCCACAAAGGCATGGGGATTTTACGATAAAGTCCAAGCGCAAATTCAAACAGTCTTTTCATATTATTAACTCACCTTGCACGGAACGTCCCGAAGGTTCTCTCAAACGAACCTCGCGAAGCGGCACAACCTTCGGGACGGTGTGTAGAATCAGATATTAATCCCGGCCAGTTTTAGAATTTCGATGGTTTTGTGTTCCCAGGAATTTTCGTTTGCCTCGGTATCGAGCGTCTTGAGATATTCGGCGTCGGTCCTGAGTTCGGTCGCGCGCTTCAATTGGAGCATGAA
>JACPVD010000239.1 GCA_016191895.1 Chloroflexota bacterium
GCGAAGAACGGTTCGAGCGGTTGTCCGCTTCGCAAGGCGTCGTGCAGGCAAACTTCGTTCGGAATCACCAGGCAAGAGCGCAACTTGCCATCGGATGTCAATCGCAGGCGGTTGCAATTCTGGCAGAAGTGTTCGCCGAGCGGGGAGAGGAATCCAATCGTGCCAAGCGCGCCTGGGATGCGATAAGTGCGTGCGGGACCATTGCCTATCGGTGCGGTCACGGGTTGAAGGTCAAAAGTCGAAAGGGCAGCACGCATCTCCTGAACTGAAACATATCTTTCATCGGGAGCGGAGAAGCCTTCGCCCCAATCTTGCGCGTTGCCGATGGGCATGACTTCGATAAAGCGCACATGCCAATCATTCTCAATCGTCAGTTGCGCGAGCGCGGGCAATTCGTCAGCGTTGAGTCCGCGCACGATTACAGTATTCAGTTTGAGCGGCGCGAGATGCGCGCGTTCGGCGGCGGCGATTCCCTTCCAGACGCGGTCAATCTTTCCCCCGCGTGTGATGCGTCTGAACTTGTCGGCATCCAATGAATCCAAACTTATGTTAACGCGTTTGAGTCCCGCGTCGGCGAGAGGCTGCGCGAGTTGAGCGAGCAACATGGCGTTGGTCGTCAGGCTGACTTCATCGATTCCTTTGATGGACGCGATGCCGCGCACGATTTCGACCACATGTGGATGAACCAACGGTTCGCCCCCGGTAAGACGGACACGCGTCACGCCTTCGCTCGCGGCGGCTTCGACCACCCGAACAATTTCCCCCACTGATAGTTGTTCTTCGCGCGGCTGCCATTGCAGTCCCTTGCGCGGCATACAGTAAACGCAGCGCAGGTTGCAGCGATCGGTGAGCGAGATGCGGAAATAGGTGATGGCGCGGCCGAACGGATCAATGAGCATGGCTGGCTTCCCAGTTTTGAATGGTTGTGAGAACGCTTTCGGCGATGCGGGCGGGACGCGGGGGAATTCCCGAAATTTGCGCATGTTCAAGACGCGGATCCACTTCGATGATCTTGGTCTTGATTTCAACAGGAACGCCATCATGGGTCAGTCCACGCAAGATGCCACAAATGGGCGCATGGAGAATCGTTCCGCCAATGCGGGCGATTTCCTGTCCTTCGGTTACGACATCGCCAATTTGATGTGATGTTGAAAATTTTCCAGCCACAGGCGCATAGACGTAGCGATCACGGGAATGCCCTTCTATGGAGATGGGTTCGCCCTCTAGCGGACATGTGCTGCCGTGGGTGAGCACCTGCCCCAATCGTTCGCCCCAGGCGGTTTCGATGGCGGTATGAACGGTGCGCCCTGCTGTGAAATTGGGTCCCAACCCAATGGTGAGCGGAGCAAGATGGATCTGCCTTTCGGGTTGGCTGTGTTTTTTCATACGTGCGTCCACCAGGATGTGTGGACGCAGTTTTGACAGGAGGCGATTGAAATCGCCGACAAGTACAGGAATGAATGTGGGTTGGATCAATATGCCTCTCAGGATGGAAAGGTTATTTACTCTGCTGGCTTGCACGGCTTCGAGCGTTGTGTTTCCATCAAAAATAGCGTCAGCGAAGGACATCTTGCGACGGGCGACCATGGGGAGAGGAGAATCGTGAAGTGCAACGGCATAACCCGACTTGTACAATTGGTGTGCGACCGCTGAACCGATGTCGCCGCTGCCTCTTACAAGAATGCGCCACGCAGAATGCACTTCATCTCCAGAATGTCAACCAGAAATTGGATACAGCGAAAGACATGATCGCGCCCAGGGTGCGACGCAGGTTGAGACCGTTGATCCGCACCGCTCCCAAATAACTGCCTGCCAACGCGCCGAGCAGACCAAACGGAATCAACGACAACCCGAAAGAGGTGATGATCAATGTGCCGCCCGCCACGCGCCCAAGTAATCCACTGATGGAATTGAGAGCAATAAAAGCCGCGGCGACGGCGGAGGCGTGTTTGGATGTCCCCCAGCGCGCAAAAATGATGATGGGGGCTAGAAAAATCCCACCGCCGATTCCGACCATACCAGAGAGGAGGCCGATGAGGAGACCAATGATGAGAGCGAGGAGGTAATTGGTCGAGGGTAATTGGCGATTAAGATTCGTTTCAGTTTCCACGTCGCGTCGTGTAGAGAAAAATAAAAGACGAACGGCTACGAAGGTGAGAACGATATAAAGAATGATCGAATAGGTCTCGTCGGTGATTTTGAA
>JACPVD010000240.1 GCA_016191895.1 Chloroflexota bacterium
ACGAGGAAGAACATGCCCAGTTGGCTGAGAAGGGTTCGCGAGCGCGATTCGGGATACGTCCAGAATCGATTCCAAATAAAATTGCTGATGACGGCACAAAGGAAGGAAATCGTTCCCGCAAATACAAGAGACATGGGCGTAAAATGCGAAAGCAGGTTCATCACGCCAAAGTCGATCACGGCCCCGAATGCGCCGACCAGCGCAAATTTGACAAATCGTTTTTGTTCCTTGCGGTTCGTGAGGATCATGCAAGCCCAAGTTTTTGTTTGAAAAATGGAATGGTGCGGCGGATGCCTTCTTCGAGATCGACGCGCGGCTCCCAATCGAGGATGGTTTTGGCGCGGGTGATATCCGGCCGGCGGCGTTGCGGGTCGCGCGCGCTTCGCGCATCCACGAAGGTGATGCCGGCTTTGTTTTCGGTGATTCGGTTGATCGCTTCCGCAAATTGCAAAATGGTCATTTCGACCGGGTTGCCGATATTGACCGGAAAATGTTCTTTCGAGTACAGCAATTTTATAATGCCATCGACGAGGTCGTCGACAAAACAAAAGGAACGCGTCTGCGAACCGTCGCCGTAGACGGTGAGAGGTTGCCCGAGCAAGGCCTGTTTGAGCAGGTTTGGCAGGGCGCGACCGTCTTCCAAATCCATGCGCGGCCCGTAGGTATTGAAGATACGCACGATACTTGTATTCACGTTATGGAATCGGTGATAGGCCATGGTCAACGATTCGGCGAAACGTTTGGCTTCGTCGTAGACGGCGCGCGTGCCAACCGGGTCCACGTTGCCGGGGTAGGTCTCGGCTTGTGGATGAACTTCCGGGTCGCCGTAAATTTCGCTTGTGGAGGCAAGCAGGAATTTCGAGTTGTGCGAGCGGGCAACTCCAAGACAATTGTGCGTGCCTAGCGCGCCGGCCTTCATGGTCTGGATCGGCAGGTTGAAATACCCTGATTTCGATTGCGGATTCGGGCTGGCCGGCGAAGCGAAATGCAGAATCGCGTCCACGTTACCGGGGACGAAGATGTAATTCGATACATCGCGTTTATAAAAGGAAAACTTCTCGTTATCGGCAAGATGCGCGATGTTATCCGGGCTTCCGGTGATGAAGTTGTCCATGCCGATGATTTCGTGGCCGTCATTCAGCAGGTGGTCGCAAAGGTGGGAGCCGAGAAACCCTGCCGCGCCGGTGATCAAAATTCTCATTCCTTTTCCTCTTTCAAGACTAGATTTAAGCGTAATCGTCGTTCTCTAACGACGATTGTTTTTTAGGAGCGCGTCAGAGCACGCGCTCTACGCGAGGTTGCAATGTTTATCTCCAATCGATCCCGGTGATTAGCCCGTCACCGGTCACTTGGAACGCCTTGCCGCTTCCGCTGTCGATCAGCCACAAATTTCCCTGATAGGTGATCGCGATGAAATCGCCCGTCTGTCCTTCGAGCGGTTCCGGCGACCACGCCGGGGATTGCGGTTCGATTCCATTTGTGTCGGTAGGCGGAAACAAGGCCTTGCCATTCGAGCCGTCGCGATCCATGACCATCAAACGGTAGCGGCTGGTTTCGCTTTGCTCGATGAAGATCGATTGCAGGTACGCAATTTGATAATTTCTTCCCTTACCGTCCCATCTCGATGGGGATGGAGTCGGATAGGAAAACATTCCCGTCGAATCGACAATGGATACAGCCGCGCCGCTTTCCAACGAGGAGGCGGAGAGGTCAAAAAAGGGCGACTCTTCCCCGGAAACGGGTGCCGGCGCCGGCGCATGCGTGACGTAGTATAAAGTATTTCCATCCGGTCCCCAACTCAACGGGGGAATCCATGCCCAATCGCTGTGCGTGTTCAAGGGCGTAATATCCAGCAGGGGTTTAAGATAGCCGCCATCCTGATCCACCAGGCCGATTCCATCGGGGCGCGAATAGGCCAGTACGCCGTCTGCGGAATAGGCAAACGACATTCCCCACCAGCCGTACACGCCGCCGCTGTTGGCCTCCAGCATTTTTCGCGGACTTCCGCCCGTGATACTGACCCGGTATAAATCGTTATTTGCCTGCCAGCCGGGCGCGGCGCTTCGCGGCTCGACGGTGGAATAGGCCACCGAGTTTGTGCCCGGAATCCACTCTGCAAAATGGACAACGTTATAGGCCTGCAACCAAAGCGGTTTGGGCTCGAGGTTTTTTGTGCGGACGACCCATAACGTGTTGATCTCTTCACTTGCAGGTTTTTTCGATTTGCGCGTGAAGATCAAATACTCGCCGTTGGGCGAAAGTTTGAAGATGCGCCCGTCCAGATCGCCCGTGCTGACGATGATTCGGCGGTTGGCGGTCGAGCCGTCCATGATCCAGGCGTTGCCGCCGGCGAGATACGCCAGTGTGCCGGGAATATTCAACGGCGTGAACGACGATTGTGCTCCCACCATTACGATCTCCGGCAGGGCTTCGGTTAAGACGACAGTCTTCACCGCGGTTTTGCTTACTTCCACATCATCTTCGAGGATTCGGCGATACGTTACTTCCTCCTGGCCGTTCGCGCCGGCTTGCACGAGTCGCGTCTCGCCTTCCGGCAGGGTCTCGTTGCGCACGATCTGCCGCTCGAAGGGAATGGTCACTTGCTCGGTTTCGAATACTTCATCCACGCGGGTGAGGGTGATCGTGTCGTTGTTGTTTAGCACGGCGTAAAATGGCGGCTCGGAACGATCCAGTTGTCCGGGTGCGATGCCTGCGGCTTGCAAGGCTTGTGTCACGGTGCTTCCGGCGGTAACGCTTACATTTCTGTCGCTTCCGTCCGCGTGAATGGTGACGATGATCTCTTCGCCGGTTTGCGGGGAGCGGCAGGAAGACGTCAGCGCAAGGAAGGCGACTAGAAACAGTATTAGGTTGGGGTGAGTCGGGATGCGGATTCCATTCGCCCTGAGCGAAGTCGAAGGGCTTAGCTGTCTCAAAGGATGACAAAGCATGTCGGGTATAATCCAGCCGCTATTTTATTCGGCCGGTCATTGTCATCACGCCGTCCGCGATTGTGATCGATTCCAGGCGAAAGCCGGTGGCGACCGGGCCGAGTGTGCCGGTGAAAGCCTCCGCAATAATGGCATTGATCGCGGCGTTCAGCCCATCGGGCGCGGGCAGAGGGCCGAGGTCTACGGAGGTAACTTCCACTTTCGGCATACCCGTTGTTTCGTCGATACCGATGTTTGCGGTGATCGCTATGTTGGCGTTGAACGAACCGCTTTTGATCTTGCCGAATATTTGCATCTGGCCGTTGCGAAGCAAGACCTGCGGATCGGTGAATGGCGGATCAGCCTGTTCCTGCATCTTCAGCGCAATCAACGATGTGAGTTGAGTCTCCGTGATTTGCAGGGTGACTATGCCCGATTCGGCGCCGGTGGTGAAAGCCTGCTCGATCTGCGAATGCATGGTCTGCACTTCATCCGCCGATACGGGAACGGATTGTGTGGGGTACTCCGGCCCTCCAACGAAGATGGAACAGGCAACCGATGCAGCGATGAGAATGGCGATGAAAAGAACGGGATGGAATTTTTTTGTTTTCATGGTTTGATATTTGCGTATCCGCCGGTGTGGCGGGCAGTCCAGAGGTTGCTTCGCCGCCAAAGGACAAGAGCGGCGGCTCGCAATAACGATATTGGATTTTATTAAGCTCCTTGCTCTTGGCGGCGTCGCCGAGGACGGCGGCTTGAGCAAAACAAATTTTATTAAGCGGAGTAATTATAGCATGAGCGACTCTCAACACCCTTTGACCCCTGAACTTAACCTCGCGGCAAAGATCGAGGCGATGCTGTTCGTTTCCGCCGAGCCTGTTCCGCTGGCGCAGATCGCGACTGCGCTGGACGTGAACGCTTCGGTGGTGGAGCGCGGACTTAAAGAGCTCGACGCATCCCTCCTGACCCGCGGCCTGCGCCTGCAACGAAATGCCGGGCGCGTGCAATTGACGACGGCTCCCGAACTCGCCCCGTTGATCGAGTTGTTCCTCGGCCTCGAAGCGACCACCCACCTCAGCCGCGCCGCGCTGGAAACGCTGGCGATCATCGCATATCAACAGCCATGCACCCGCCCGCAAGTCGATTCGATTCGCGGCGTGAATAGCGATGCCATGATGAAGAGTTTGCTGAGCAAAGGGTTGATTCTTGAATCAGGCCGCACCGACGGCCCCGGCCGCCCGATTCTATATTCGACCACGCCGGAGTTTTTACAACACTTTGGGTTGGGTTCCATTCTTGAACTGCCTCCGCTTGCCGCGTCTGCCCCTGAAGAAGCTGAAGGCGAACATAATGAATTGTTGAAGGGTTAAGAAAGCAGGTCTTCATGCAGGAACGTTTACAGAAATTACTTGCCCAGGCCGGGTATGGATCGCGCCGCGCGTGCGAAGATTTTATCGTCGCCGGCCGTGTGCGCGTGAATGGGCAGGTTGCCGAACTTGGGCAAAAGGCCGATCTTTCCATCGACAAGGTCACGCTGGATGGCAAGGCGTTGCCAAAGCCCGAATCGATTCACCTGACGTATATCGCGTTGTACAAACCGCGCAATGTGCTTTCCGCGGCGGAGGGACAGGACGATCGCAAAACGGTCCGCGATTTGATTCCGCTCGAAGGGCATTTGTACCCCGTTGGCCGCCTCGACTTCGACTCGGAGGGCTTGATCCTGATGACCAACGACGGCGAGTTGACGAATAAGTTGACTCATCCGCGGTACGGTCATGAAAAGGAATATCGCGTTTTGGTTGCCCGTCGCCCGGACGAAAAGCAATTCGAAGCGTGGCGGCGCGGCGTGGTGCTCGAAAGCGGCGACAAAACCGCCCCGGCGGATGTCAGTTTTATCGCTTCGTCAGGCAAGGGCGCGTGGATTCGCGTGGTGATGGGCGAGGGGAAGAAACGTCAGATTCGAGAGGTGGGCAGGTTGCTGGGCCTGCCGGTAGTAAAGATCATCCGCTTGAGAATCGGCACGTTGAAATTGGGAAGCCTGAAGCCTGGTCAATGGCGGCATCTCACTGAAAACGAAGTGTTGGAGTTAAAAGGGGAAAAGGCAAAAATAATCGAAAATCGTGTTCGCGATAGACCCCGTCACCCTACGGATAAGCTAAAACGCAAGCCTGCGAATCGCGCCAAACTTGCGCCGAATCAAAAACCTTCCGCGCGAGATCGAGCG